>NZ_CALPCM010000003.1:0-142126 GCF_943193015.1 Hominisplanchenecus murintestinalis | reverse complement strand
TATATAGATTTATTAGATTGGACTTTGTAACTATTAACCAGTAGTCATTCTTGACTACACCATTATTATACTAGGAGATGAAAACATTGAGCGAATTTTTACTAAGCACCTCAAACCTCACCAAGCAGTTCGGGCGTCACAGGGCTGTGGATGGGGTGGACATCCATATCAAAAAAGGCGCGATTTATGGCTTTATCGGAAGAAACGGCGCCGGGAAAACCACCTGCCTGCGGATGATCAGCGGCCTCGCAAGCCCGACGGACGGGGAAATCGAAATGTTCGGCTATACCGGAAAGGATTTAAAAAATATCCGCTCCAGAGTCGGATGCCTGATTGAAGCTCCAGGGCTTTATGGAAGCATGACTGCATACGAAAATATGCAAATAAAGTGTAAGCTGTTCGGTATAAAAAAGCCAGGCTACATTGAGGAAATCCTGCATACCGTAGGACTTGCAGACACTGGAAAGAAAAAGACAAAACATTTTTCCCTCGGTATGAAACAACGGCTGGGAATCGGACTCGCTCTGATAAACGAACCTGACCTGCTGGTGCTGGATGAGCCGATTAACGGCCTGGACCCTCAGGGAATCGCCGAAATACGCGATACGCTCCACCGTCTGAGAGATGAACGGAATATGACTATCCTGATATCCAGCCATATCCTGGAAGAGCTGTCCAAAATTGCCACCGACTACGGCATCATCCATAACGGCTGTCTCATCCAGGAGCTGACACGAAAAGAACTGATGAAACGGTGCAGCGAACGAATCGAACTGACACTCTCCTGCCCGGAACAGGCGGTTCCTGTTTTGGACAGGATGGGCTTTGTAAATTATCAGATTGTAGACAAAGAGCATATCCATGTATTCGAACGGCTGAACGAGAGCGCCGGCCTGAATACAGAGCTTGTAACATCAGGGATTTCCGTAAGGGAGATTTCTTTGAGAAACGAAGAACTGGAAACTTATTTTCTGAATCTGACGGGAGGCGCTACACATGTTTAATATGGTTCGAATGGATTTATACCGGATGTTCCGGACGAAAGCCCTGTATGTCATCTGGATTGTCATGGCTCTTACCATGCTGCTTACTACTGCTTTAAGCCTTATGGCTCAGGAGATGCCGGAGCCGCAGGAATACATACAGCAGGAAACAGAGGAAAATGTAAACCTCGGTATGAGCGTGAGTCTTCCCACCCTCCCCGGAGAACAGATTACCGTGCTGGATGAAGTCTACGCAAATACCACCGCAAAGTTTACCGCCCTGTTCCTTGTCATCTTCGCAGTCCTCTTTGCCACTGCCGATATAAACAGCGGATACGTCAAAAACATCGGCGGACAGGTGCCAAACCGCGGGGCTTTGTTCTTATCAAAAACCGCCGCAATGCTTGTATTTACTGCCCTTACCATGATTGGCTACGTACTGCTTCAGGCGCTCTTCTGCCGGATATGCTTCGGATATCTTGTCTGGGGAAATATCTCCGCGCTGCTATGGTATCTCGGTATCCAGATTCTGCTCCACTACGCGCTTACGCTCATCTGTATGGCAATCGCGGTAGTGCTGAGAAATAACGTTTTCAGTATGATTATCGTTATCTGTCTGTGCGGCGGGATTTCGGCGCTAATTTATGGCCTGATTGATAACCTGATGCACAAACTGGGCGTTCAGGATTTTCAGATCATGAAATACACAGTAACAGGGCAAATCGCTATGGTGCCCTTGGAGCCTTCCTCCGGCGATATCTTGACGCCTGCCGTGATTTCTGTGGCGTTCCTTCTGGCCATGTCATTCATCGGAAGTACTGTTTTTGCAAAAAAGGACTGTTAAACCATGTATATTATAATCGGATTTTTACTTCTTATCATTTTCATACAGACATTCCTTCTATGGAAATACCAGCGGCAGGTGAAAGACATCTGCCGCCAGCTTGCGTTTCTGCTGAAGCACGACAGCAATATGCCCATAACCCGCGACATAGATTTCGGAAGTATCGGGAAACTGGCAGATCTCCTGAATGAATACCTGGCTTCCAAACGCCGGGAGCATGCGCAATACCGCAAAAAAGAAAAAATCATTTCCGATACTTATACGAATCTTTCCCATGATATCCGTACCCCGCTGACTTCTCTGGACGGATACTTCCAGCTTCTGGAGGAGTGCGGCAGCGCAGATGACAGACAGAGATACCTGACAGTCATTCGGGAACGCATCGAAAGCCTGAAAGAAATGCTGGAAGAATTATTCACATTCACAAAACTGAAAAATGAAACCTGCCCGCTGGAACTGACCCGCTGCTGTATCACCCAGATTTTGAAGGAAACCGTATTTTCTTACTATGAGGATTGGACAAAGCTTGGGATAAAACCGGAAATCCTGATTGCCGAAGAACGCCTGTATCTTCTTGGAAATCCCCCCGCGCTCCGCCGCATCATCCAGAATATACTGAAAAATGCTGTAGAACACGGGGAGAAAAAAATAAAAATCGCTCTCTACTCAGAGGGAAAACAAATCCTTCTTGCTGTCAGCAATCAAGTGACGCACCCGGAGCAGATTGACGTAACAATGATTTTCGAACGTTTCTACAAAGCCGACGAAGCACGCAGCAGGACTTCCACCGGGCTTGGGCTTGCCATCGCAAAAGAACTGGCGCTGCGGATGGCGGGAGAAATCAAGGCAGACCTTACAGAAGATATCTTTTGTATCGTAATCCGCTTTCCGGTCACTTCACCCAATGACTAATATTTTTTTATTGAAACTATCCCTCCATTTGGGTATACTAAAAGAAAATATCCAGAAAGAAGAGGCAAAGATGAACGTTATTGATTTACACGTACACTCCAACTGCTCTGACGGCACGCTAAGCCCCGCAGAGTTGGCTGCATACGCATTAAAAAAGAAACTGGCGGCAATCGCCCTGACAGACCACGACACCATTGACGGGCTCGAAGAATTATTTTCTGCCGCCAACGGGACTGGCCTTGAGGTCATCTCCGGTATTGAGTTTTCTACGGAATTTCATGGAAAGGACGTCCATATTGTCGGCCTGGACTTCGATTACAAACTGCCGGAATTCTGCCGACAGCTTACGCGTTTCCAGAATTCCCGGGACATCCGCAATGAGAAAATGATACAATTGCTGCGCAAAGAAGGCATTGATATTACCTGGGAAGCTATGGAAACGGAATATCCGGACGCTGTCTGGACACGGGCGCATTTTGGGAAATTCCTGCTGGAGCACGGCTATGTGAAAGAGATTTCCGAAGCCTTTTCCCGCTACCTGGGAGACGACGCCTGCTGTTTCATCCCCCGTGAAAAGGTGACCCCCGCTCAGGCAGTCCGCTTAATCCGGCTCGCCGGTGGAATCCCTATCCTGGCGCATCCTATGCTGTATCATTTGGACGAAGCTTCTATGGACGAACTGATTACCGGTCTGAAGAAAGAAGGACTGATCGGTATTGAAGCTCTCTACTCCACTTACTCGGCAGAGGATGAAGCGCATGTGCGCATGCTGGCAGAGAGGCATGGGCTTTGTCTTTCCGGCGGCTCTGATTTCCACGGCAGCACGAAACCAAACATTGATTTGGGCGTTGGAAAAGGGAACCTGAAAGTGCCTTATACATTCCTGGAAGAACTTCGCATGGCTTGCTGCCGGGAACAGGAAGCCAAAGGCTGAACTGTTACAAAAATCATAATAAATGGAGGAACTTATGACATTCAGAGAACAATACATGAAAGGTGAACTGCCTTTTGACGCTATTTTCGATTACACAGACGAATGGAATTACGGCGGTGCAGACTGCACCCTCAGAGAATATCTGGGACTGACTCCTGAAGAAGAGGATGTCTGGGTTTCCGAGAGCGACGAAGCGCTGGAGACTCTGCTGGAAAAGGAAAAGAACCGGAAAATCATTTTCCTGGATTTAGACGGCACGCTTCTTAATGACGAAAAACAATTCACGCCCGGAAATCGAAAAGCTATCAAACAGGCGCTGCGCGCAGGACATCAGATTGTAATCACCACCGGGCGCCCCCTGTTCAGCGCTCTGGCACAGGCAGAAGATTTAGGGCTGACGGGTAAGGGATGCTATATCATCGCTTACAATGGCGGTGAAATCTATGATACCTCAAAAAAAGAGAGTCTTTACAAAAAAACGCTTCCCCTTCCTTACATTCGGCATATCTTCGATGCCGCCAGGGAAATGGGGCTGCACTGCCAGACCTACAGCGACACGGAAATCCTTACAGAAGCCGATACGGACGCGCTTCAGTTCTATATGGAAACAACACGTACCCACAGCCGCATCGTTCCTGATGTTATCGCGGCGCTCGAAAAGGAACCTGTAAAAATGATTGTCATAGACATCCATGACCACGAAAAGCTGGTGCGTTTCCGCACTGCCACTGAAAACTGGTGTCATGGAAAAATGGATCGGGTATTCTCAAGCCCCTCCTATTTGGAACACGTCGCCCCCGGCATTTCCAAAGGAAATGCTGTCCGCATCCTGTGTGAGCACCTGGATATCTCGATGGAAAACACGATTGCCGCCGGAGATGCCGAAAACGATATTTCCATGATTCAGGCCGCCGCCATAGGCGCGGCAATGGCAAACGCCGAACCCGCCGTCAAAGAAGCCGCGGACTACATAACCAAACGCACCAACAATGAGGACGGCGTTTCTGAGATTATCGGAAAATTTATGCTTGGAGATTAGCTATACAACCGCCTATTCCCGCGAGCAACGAACCAAGTGACTGCTTACGGGCATTTGGCGACTGCTGCGAGGGGCGTTTCAAGTTTGATGCCCCGTTGCTTGCAGCGGGGTCTTCGACTTTATCAAAAACAACACGCGCCCCGCTCTCTTCCATCTGCGGACAAAAGGCAGCAGGAACAACAAACTGATTCCCAGACCCGCCGCCAGCAGTACAAAAATTCCGGCAGGCTCCCCCCAGTTTTCCACTGGAAGGCACTTCAGCGTCAGAACGAGGATTGGCTTATGCAGCAGATAAATTCCAAAACTGCACCTGGCCGCATCCTCTATCAGCCGTACAGCCCGTCTGCCCGGCATACCAGCCATGCGGCGTATCCCTTCAAACAGCGACAATCCCATAACGAAGATGCACGCGCTGCTGTACCACAGCAGACGGTTGGATTTATAAAATTCATTCGCATACAGATAATACTGCGCCGCCGTATTCAGAAGGAAACAGCCTCCCCCTGCCAACAGAAGGTATTTCCCTTTGATCTTTTCCAGAACTCCCTGGGCAATAAAATATCCACCGAGCAGGTACAGCACATAAACACCTCCCAGCAAATCAAAATCCAGCTTCAATTTCAGCGGCGTCCCGCCCGGAACTGCTTCCGCCAGAAATACATTTACCGTAGGAATGACCAGAAACGCGGCGACCCCTGCCAGATAAGGCAACCGGAAAGCGCCTGGCCCTTTTGCTCCCCGGACTGCCATAGACAAGAAAGGCAGCGCCAGGTATAACCCGATAATCATCGGCATATACCACATATGTGACAGCTCCAGAGTCCGCAGGAACAGCATTTCACAGACCAGGTCTGCCAGCGAAAACTCCACATCCTGAAACACACACACAAACACATAATTCAGCACGATCCAAATTTCTGTAGTACCCACCAGCGGAAACAGCGACTTCCGGTAGAATTTTCCAGGTTCCAGCTCCCTGCCGAGCAAAAGCGCTCCTGTAATCGCCAGAAACAACGGAACCCCCAGCCTCCCCACCGTAAATAAAGTATTTTCCAACATCCAAAGCCCTGTGTCAATTCTAGCTTCCCCGCGGACAACCGCGCCGTAGAAGCTCTCTGTGGCATGGCAGAGCACGACACAGAACACTGCGCATACCCGCGCATAGTCAATCCAGCCTTTTCTCTCCCTCATCTGTGCGCCTTTCTGCGGAAATCCGCTTGGAAATCAAATATCTCGGCCTCCCTTTGACTTCCTCATAAATCTTCGATATGTAATAGCCGATAATTCCCAGGCTAATCATTATCACGCTTCCGATTATCAAAATCAACAGAATTACCGTGGTAAACCCTTCCACCGCATGTCCCATAAAGAACTTCGCCAGCGTCTGGACTCCCATAATCATTGCAAAAAGAAACACAAAAAAACCAGCCACCGTCACAAGCTGCATAGGAACGGAAGAAAACGCCACGATATTCGTAACCGCATATTTCACCAAAGACCAGGTAGACCACTTAGACTCCCCAGCCTCCCTCTCCTGCACATCAAACTCCACAGACGCCGTCTTATAGCCAATCCAGGAGGACAGTGCCCGGAAAAACGCATTCTTTTCCGGCAGCGCCAGCAGCGCGTCCACCGCTTTCCTGTCCATCAGTTTAAAATCCGAGGCGCGGGACATGTCAATCCCCACCGCCTTGGAAATCATCCGGTAAAACAGCCCTGCGCTGGCCCGGTGCATGACGCTCTCCCGTCCCCTGCTGCGCTTTACGCCCTCGATTACTTCATATCCCTGTTCCCACAGCCTGTACATCTCCACCAGAGCTTCCGGCGGATGCTGCAGGTCACAGTCCATCACGGCACAGCAGTCCCCGGACGCATTTGCCAGCCCCGCAAAGATTGCCGCTTCCTTTCCAAAATTCCTCGAAAAATGAATCCCTGCAATATGGGGATTTCCTGCTGCCGCCTTCTCAATTTCCGCCCAGGTGCCATCCCTGGAACCATCATTCACAAATACCAGCTCATAAGGAATCGCCGCTTCCTCCAGAACCGAGCTGATGGTTCCTGCCGCCTTAGCAAGCATTTTTTCCTCATTGTAAGCAGGTAAAACTACTGATAACATGCCTAAAACACATCCTCTCCCCAGTACGCCATTCACACAGCCAGCACATAAAATGCGCTGGCCTGCCTGAACTGTTATCAAGCTTCAAACTATTTTCTGTGTACTGGCTCCTAATATAAATACTTCCCGGCAAGCTCTCTCAGCCTTTCCGGATAAGCGGAAAACCACTCGTCAAAAGTCATGTCTTCCGCCTCCACTGCCTTTCCCATCTCTACGAAAAATGCAGGCATATCCTTCTGCAGCATCATGCCCCACTCCTCTCCAAACCGCTCCTCTCCTTCCGAATCAGAGCCATTTACATGGAAAGTAAATGCCGGTTCTACCACGCCGTCCACCCGTTTTACGCCGCCATGAAAGCCCAGCGTCCCGATCTGATGCGTCCCGCATGAAGAAGAACAGCCGGAAATGTGGATACGCGGCAGCACGCCATCCGCAAAGCCGTGCTTTCTCACTTCCTCTATTACTGCCGCCAGCGCTCCCTGGGAATCTCTTAGACCAATCTGGCAGATACTGCTCCCAATGCACGATACCGAAGTCTCAAACAGGTTCTGCGCGCCGTCCTCTGTCGCTGCTTCTACTTTCACGGCTTCACTGCCGTTCAGATTTACCACATAAACCGTCTCATCCGGCCCAATGCGCAGCTCCGCGTCCTTCATATCTTTCAACAGTCCATACAGCTCTCCAAACTTCGTGACAGCTGGGACCCCGCCCAGCGGATGCCATGCCACTGCATACAATCCTTCCTGTTTCTGGGGAATAATGCGCTTCCCGGACGCTTCCGTACCGTCCTCCGTTTTTTTCAAAGTTTCAGGTTCTGTATTGATTTTTAAGTTCTCTTCCGCTTTCACCTGCGCCAGCTTTTCCAGAAACGCCGCCCGGTAACCCTCTGCCCCCAGCTTGTCCTGCATATAGCGCGTCCTGGCTCTGCCCCGGTTTTCATAATCACCATATGCTACAAACGTATCAACCATTGCTTTTACATAGTACAACACGTCCGACGGTTCTACATGTTCCGCAATCTTCACGCCCATGCGGGGATTTTTCCCCAGTCCTCCGGCGCTGTACACCGTAAACGTTCCGTCCGCCTGTGCCGCAAATCCCAAATCGCGGAATGTGGCATGTGTTTCATTTGCCGGCGAATTCGAAAAGCAGACTTTCAGCTTTCTGGGCATTTTCACTGCTTTTATCATACCCAGGAGATAGTCCGACACAGCTTCCGCCATCGGCAGCACATCAAAATACTCGCCCTGCTCTGCCCCGGAAAGCGGAGACGCCATCACATTCCGCGGAAAATCCCCGCCGCCCCCTCTGGTAACAATACCTGCATCCAATGCCTTTTCTATAAGTTCGCATGTGGCTTTTGCTGACAAATTGTGGAACTGCACCGTCTGGCAGGTGGTAAAATGTACTTTGTCAATCCCGTATTCCTCTATGGCGTCTGCGATAAATCTCAGTTTCTCCTTTGTCACACGCCCACCCGGCAGACGCAGACGAAGCATGCTCGCCCTGCCGCCTTTTTGCGCATAGCTTCCGAATCCTCCGGAAAACCCTTTATATTCTTTCGTGCTCACTTCCCCTGCATAAAATTTCTCTGTCATCTCCTGGAATCCGGCAAGCTCCCCCCGGAACTCCTGCAATAGATTTTCCATCCGTTTTTCCTCCATTTTCTATTATACATTCCCGAAACAACCCGTTTTTGCTCAAACAGTTACAAACTCCTCACTACATTTTGCTGCATCCTTTCCGGAACTATACATCAAAGCTTCTTCCCCAAAGCCTTTTTCCGAAAAATATTCTAAAACAGAACCCAGCTGCCGGGAAATCCATTTATCCCTATGATACAATAGCTGTTTCCAAACTTCAACCTCAAATCCGGGCACATCCAGATATACCAGCTTTCCTTCCGCTGCTTTTTGGGCTGTCACATAATCAGGCAGAAAAGAAACCCCCTCCCCCGTCTCCACAAGCCTGCTGATGAGCTCTGCGCTCCCTGTCTCTAAAATCGGCTGTATTTCCAGAGACATCCCTGCAAGCTTCTCATCCATCAGACGGCGGTAACTCATATTTTTTTCTGTCAGAAGAAACGGCTCCTGTATAAGCTCCTGAATACGCAGCCCTTTTTTCCGGCTGACGGGCGTTCCCGCTTTTGCCGTAAAATGCGTACATACCTTCTCTTCCTTCACAATCACATATTCCGCATCGTAAATATGGCTGTCCAGAGTCAGAATCGCGTCCACCTCATTATGGTTCAGCAGGCGGAACATCTCTTCCGTCTCTGCCGTAATGATTTTCAAAGAGATTCCGGGATACTGTTCCCGAAAATCCCGAAAACCTGAAGATACCATAGATGTACACAGAGAATCCGCCATAGCCAGGCGCACATGCCCCCGAACATCTTTCTCCTCCCTCATATGATCCTTCAGTTCCTGTGTCAGCCGGGTAATCTGATGGGCGTATCTCAGCAGCTCATGCCCCTCCTCTGTCAACGCTACCGTATGGCTGATACGCTCAAACAGCCGGACATTCAGCTCTTCCTCCAGCTGTTTAATCTGAAAAGAGACCGTCGACTGGGAATAGCCCAGTTTCTGTGCCGCCTTTGTGAAGCTATTCATCTCCGCCGCCTGTATAAAAGTAGCCAGATTTTTAATATCCACGCTTCCGCTCCCCCATATAAAAAGTCACCATGCACTCTAAGTACATCTATTATCGAAATTCTTAATCCTAAATATCAATTTCATCAATTAGACAGATTCTGCTATTCATTATATACTGAACAGTAGAAAAATACAACAAAAGAAGCGAACTTCCAACTGTACAAAACTGATGCAGAACACGCATGAAAAAAAGAACGTTTGAAAGTAAACTTCTAAATCACCAAGATGATGCAGCATATGCGTCAGAAAGAGGAAAAACATGATAGTAGACTTTATTCAGGCAGTTTATCAGCTGCTGTGGGGCGATTTGATAACGATTCCCCTTCCCGGCGGAAGCTCTGTAGGGCTTTCCTTATTGATTCTTATTCTTGTGCCTTCAGGTATCTATTTCACCATCAAGACCCGGCTTCTTCCCATTCGGATGTTCCCGGAAATGCTTCGGCTGATAACAGAGAAAAAAACTTCTTCAAAAAAGGGCGCGCTGTCCGGCCTGCAGTCCCTGATTGTATCCACTGCCACACGGGTGGGCATGGGAAATCTGGTAGGCGTAGTGGCTGCCATCTCAGCCGGAGGCGCAGGGGCAGTTTTCTGGATGTGGGTACTGGCGCTGCTCGGTTCTTCTACTGCTTTTATAGAAGCAACCCTGGCACAGCTCCACAAAGAACCAGATCCCCTGTACGGCGGCTACCGGGGAGGCCCCGCATATTACATCCATCATCTGTTTGTAAAGAAAGATGGCAGACGGCGCCGTTCGATAATTGCCGCATTGTTTGCCATATCCGGGCTTATCTGCTGGTGCGGCATCAGCCAGGTTATCGGCAATTCCGTTTCCTCTGCCTTTGACCACGCCTTCCATATCCCGCCGTTCTGGACTACTGCAATTCTGGTACTGATAGCGGCAGTCGTCGTGCTGCGGAAAAATGCCACTGTAAAAGTTCTTGATATCGTCGTCCCGGTTATGGCAGGGGCATATTTCCTGCTTACGCTATTTATCATCATAAAGAACATGCATCTTCTGCCGGATGTATTTAGCAGAATTTTCTCCGAAGCATTCGGGCTCCGCCAGGTTGTCGCGGGCGGCTTCGGCGCCGTGCTTATGAACGGCGCAAAGAGAGGTTTATTCTCTAATGAGGCAGGCTCCGGCTCCGCTCCTTGCGCTGCCGCGGCCGCAGAGATGGATCATCCGGTAAAGGTAGGTCTTTTGCAGGCTCTGGGCGTATTTATTGATACCATTGTTATCTGCAGCTGTACCGCCATGCTGATGCTCCTTGCCCCGGCAGAGTCTATCCAGGGACTGGAGGGAATGGATTTGCTCCAGACAGCCATGCGTCATCACATGGGAGACTTCGGTGTGATTTTTACAGCTATCGTACTGTGGCTGTTCAGTTTCTCCACCTTCCTGGGCATCCTGTTCTATGCCCGCTCCAATGTCGCCTACTTGTTTGGAGATAACTGGACATCTCAGACCCTTTATAAAGTCCTGGCTCTGGTAATGCTCTTTATCGGAGGGCTGGCTGCTTACACCTTTGTATGGGATTTGGGCGATATCGGAATTGGGCTTATGACAATCTTCAATATGATTGCACTCTTCCCTTTGTCAAAAGAAGCGCTGCGCCTGCTTCGGGAATACCAGGCCGGACGTAAGAAAGTTACATCAAAACATGATTAATCCACATGCAAAATACGGTTTTAAAGGAGGGATTTTTTGAATACTGATTTCCATATCCATTCGTCTTTTTCTTCAGATTCAGAAGCTTCTATGGAATCCATGATAGAAGCAGGTATTCGCCTGGGGCTTACAGCGATGTGTTTTACAGAACATTTAGACTATGACTATGTACCCGGCGAACCGGATTTTATAGTAGACACGCCCGCTTACCTTGACTGCCTGCGCCGCTGCCGTGATCTATACGGTTCCCGGATAGAGCTTCTTTTTGGTATTGAGCTTGGACTGCAGCCTCACCTTACCCGGCGTCTGAACGATTATATCAGCCAGTGGGATTTTGATTTTGTCATCGGCTCTTCTCATCTGGTGCATGGCGCTGACCCTTACTATCCTGCTTTCTACGAAGGGCGTAAGGAAGAGGACTGCTACCTGGAATACTTTGAGACTATTATTGAAAACCTGAATGCATTCTCTGATATTGACGTCTACGGACACATTGATTATGTGGTGCGTTACGGCCCTAACAAAAACCGTTTCTACTCCTATGAAAAATACAAAGAAATTCTGGACGAAGTCTTGAAAAACATCATCGCACACGGCGTCGGACTGGAACTGAACACAGCAGGCTACAAATACGGACTGGGTGCGCCAAATCCCCACCCGGATGTGCTGCGGCGTTACCGGGAACTGGGCGGCGAAATTATCACCGTAGGCAGCGACGGCCATGCCCCGGAACATCTCGCTTATGATTTTGGCAAAGTAAAGGATATCCTGCTGGGCTGCGGATTTCGTTACTACACTGTCTTTCGGAAACGTAAACCGGAATTCCGAAAATTGTGACCTCTCCCCTTCATCTTCATATCAAATAAATTTCACACCGATTTTAGAAAAATTTATAGAAAGAATCCCCACAGCTTCCTGTGGGGATTCTCTGTTTCTTACCTATTTCACTTTTGTTTTCTTTCCTGCACCCGCTTTTTTCAGCTTCTTCAGCAGTTTCACTTTTTGCTTTTTACTCATCTTCTTCGCACTTACAACCAGCTTTGCTGAAGTCTTCTTAAATGCGCCGCTCTTGATTGTCTTTAATACTTTTCCCTTTAACTGAACGCTCTTCAGGTTCTTACAGTTCATGAACGCCCGTTTTCCAATTGTGGTGACATATTTTCCAAGAACTACCTTTTTCAATTTGGAATTCCTCTTCATCACTTTGTCGCCAATCTGAACAACCTTATGTTTATAACCATTCAGCATAACCGTTGCCGGAACATTCATCGTTGCTTTTTTCTTGTTCTTTACAGATACAAGCATTGCCGTTTTGTTCTTCACATCGAGCACTTTGTAGCGTGATCCATCCGGAGAATCTACTACATCACCCTTCTTTGGCTCTGGTTTCACTCCCGGATCTGGTACAGGACCTGGTCCTGGATTCGGCGTAGGATTAGGCCCCGGATTCGTTCCTGTCTGCCCTTTCTCTACTGTTACCGCAATGGATGCCTTCTTATTATCCGGATTCAGGATATTCTTAGAAAGCTTGATATCTCCATACAGTGTATACGTTCCTGCCACTGTTCCATTATAATTGCCTTTCTGCCACGTTACTTCCAGTTCCTGGGTCTCCCCTGAATTCAGAGTAACCTGTACGCTCTTCGGCAATGTAAGCTGCTCGAAAGCTGTGCCATTCTTTACGGTGATAGCAGAGAACGCTGCAACACTGCTGATATGCAAGGACTCCTCCTGAAGTTCTGTCGTCTTGAAACTAATAGCCGCTCTGTCGGATTTCCTGTTTTTCGCACTCACCGCAAATACCATCGCTTTGTAGGTTCTGGAAGCATCCAGCCCGCTAAGGACATATGCCGTATCAACAGTCTCTCCTACATACTCTCCGTCAATGTAAACCATATACTTTTCTGCATCTTTCGACGCTTTCCAAACCAATTTTGCCTTTGTTTCACTGTCGCTTTTGACTGCTGTCAGCCCTGTTACTTTGTCTGGTGCAGCTCCCGGGTCATTATCAGCTTTTTCTGCAGTCGATGCCTGCACTTCTGTTGCACTTGATGATTCTGAGCCATTCACTACAGCCTTGACAGTAAATGTGTAATCTTGTTCCGGTTCCAGATTTTCAATCCATGCATACGGTTCTGTCGATGTCGCTACTTCCTCGCCATCCACATAAACCTTATAAGACTCTGCATTTTGTACTTCGTCCCACTGTATCATGACACGATTGCTCTCGGATACCAGCACCTGGCTTTTCTCGCCTGCCGGAAGCTCTGGTACTTCTGCCGCCGGTGCATAAATCTTGAATGCATCAATTTCTACTTTTGTCCCACTGCTTGCGGAATCTTTCTCATTCGGTACAGTTATCAGAATCGTATGAGAACCATCTGCAAGACCTTCTTTGGAAAATATTGTAGACTGCCTGTTTACTCCTGAAGTATAGCAATTTACTCTTTCGGAAGCATGTCCATCAATCGAAATATCCAGGTAACCTCTGTCACGATTCGTTGGAGCTATTACTTCAATCTTCGTCCCGCAAAATTCAAGGTAAACAGTTTCACCGCCTTGTGGATTATTTATATGTCTCGTTGTATAATGATAATTTGCTTCATCCTCACTATACCATGAACCCCAGTTGCCTGTGTACTGAATCCTGGCATCTCTGTCGTCCAATACTTTATCTCCAAATCTTTGTGTTACCTGAGCTGGCTGTGACTCTGTACCACTGCCTGACACCGCAATAACCTGATAAGTGATTTCTCCCATGATTCCATATGCCTGATTATCCACATACTGTGCTTCTGAAAGTCCTGATGCTGCTTCCATCAGCTCGCCATCGCCAATTTTTCGGTAAACCGTATAGGTTACGTTTGCATCCACTGGATTCCAGGACAATGTTATCTGATTTCCATTACGTATAGTGTGTAATGCTGTCGGCATCTCTAGCTCTTCTGTTTCGGGAATCTTGGAAATCGTATAGCTCATACCTTCTATTGTATCGAATGCTATGCGGTTGTCTGCCATGTTTGTCACAGTTACTTCGTTTCCATCTTCATCTACTACTTCTGCAAGGAAAATATTGTCACACTGAATAACTGCTTCACCGCCGTTATTTGATGTAATGACAGCTTCAGCTATACATCCATTTTTCCATTCCACATCAACTTCAAAGTTTCCTCTTGCTAACAGACCGTATACATGTCCGGTTTCCCAGGCATCCGGAAGCGCCGGAAGCAGATTAATATAATCCATGTTACTCTGTATCAGAAGCTCGTTGACACCCGCAGTATAGCCAAAGTTTCCATCAATCTGGAAAGGTGGATGCGTATCCCATAGATTTTTATAAATTTTGGAACCAAGCAGATTTCCAATGACTTTGTACGCATGGTTTCCATCGCCAAGACGTGCCCAGGTACAGATACGCTGTGCCATACCCCAGCCGGTACTATCATCTGTTCTGTTCTCCATAGAAACCTTGGCTGCTGCCATCCATTCCGGATGCTCCTCTGTAATCAAATCGCCCGGATACAAGCCCAGCATATGAGAGATATGCCTGTGCCCGTAGCCCTCTCCGATATTGTTTCCATTTGCGTCCTTATTAAACTCTTCCTCTGTATACCACTCTTTAATCTGACCGCTCTTTCCGATTTCAATCGGCGCCAGACGGCTCTGCGTCGCTTTCCACTCGGCAACCTTATCTTCATCTACACCTAAAAGCTCCGCTGCCTTAATCGTATCTTCATAAAGCTGCCATACCAGCGTACCTTCATAAGTATTTCCCAGCGTCCTCGCACCATGTTCCGGTGAGTAAGCCGGAGCTGTTGCCAGACGGGTAGACTTGGTGCCATCCTCCAGAGTGATCTCTACACCGCTGTCTACCAGAATCTGATCATACAGCAACGCCTCTTCTTTCATCATCGGATAAAGGTGTTCTCTCATATACTCCAAATCCCCAGTATACTCATAGTACTCCCAACAGTTCTGCAGAATCCACGGTATAGCTGCTGGTGACCAGCCCCAGTCAAAACTCCAGCCCGGACAAGTCCAGCCCAAAGGATTAATCTGTGTATGCGCACTAAATCCGGCTTCTGTTCCAAAATAAGTTTGTGCCGTCACCTTTCCTGGCTCACGGAGTGAATTAATAAAATCTATCAACGGTGTTGCGCACTCTGTCAGGTTCGCTGCATAAGTAGGCCAGTAATTCATCTGCAGATTGACATTTGCATGATAATCAGATCCCCATGCAACTTGTGATCCGTTACCCACACGGTTCTGCCATACACCCTGCAGATTGGAAGGCAGGTCGCCTTCTCTAGAGGATGCAATCGTCAGATAACGTCCATACTGATACAAAGTAACCTCCAAAAGTCTTTTCTCTGCTGCTGTAGCTGTAGCATTCTTATATGCAGCCAGAAGATCATCCGTAGTTTTTTCCGCCGCCTGCGCAGTCTGCCCCAAATCCAAGTCAACCCTTTCAAAAAGTTCCTGATAGTCTGCCAGGTGAGAATTCTTTACTTCCTCGTAGCCTTTCTCTTTCGCTGTATCTACCAGAGCTTTCACACGGGCTGCTACTTGCTCATCCGTCTCGCCTGTGCGGTAATAGTAGTTTACTGATTCGTCTTCATTATAAAAAGTATTTTTGTAATCTGTTCCCGCAGAAACGAAAATCACAACCTCGTCCGTATCGGAGATATCCAGGGACTGCCCATCAGCGCCCGCCGTTTTCGTCCCCCCCGTCACAACCTGAAGTACGGAACTCATCTTCATCTGGTTATCCTGTAAACTTCCCTTCATAATAATCGTACCTGCGCTGGCATCTACTGTATACTCGGCATTTTTGCCCAGGTTACGGTTCACTACGTCGTTTTCATCATTGTCTACCGGAAATTTCACATTCAAGTTCAGCTTATTGTTTCCTTTTGCCGTCAGCTTCATAGCCAGCACATTATCCGGATAGCTCATGAAATATTCTCTGTGATAATCCGTCCCGCTCTGCGTAAAATCTACATGGGCAGCCCCGGTCTGAAAATCAAGATCACGGCTGTAATCGGTATAATCGCTCTCTGTCAACCCGTTAAACGTGAGGTAAATATCTCCCCATGACTGGTAAGAGCCATATCCGTCATCCATTCCTTTTCCTACCAGCGCACTGCAGAGATCGGTAGCATTTGAGGCGTTATTCTTAAAAGCTTCTACGACCTCCTGGTACTTTTCAGACATTTGCGCACCGTTTGATACCTCAATATTTCCGCCCTTATAATCTGGTCTTCGTGTACTTGGTCCGCCATTCCACAGCGTTTTCTGGTTAAAGGTCAGCCGCTCATTGACAATCTCACCATACACATTAGCGCCCATGAAACTGTTGCCGATTGGAAGAGTCATCTGCTCCCAAAGATCATTTCCCGTCAGCCCGCTTGCGCTTGCCGGCTCATCATACCACATTCTCAGCAGGTTTTTTTCTGCTGCTGTTTCTGCTGTCGTTTCTTCTTTTGCAGCTATCCCTGTCGCCGCCAATGCAGACACACCTCCCATGGTCATCAGCATAGAAACCGATAATAATACTGATAAAAATTTCTTTTTCAATTCCTTTCCTCCTGTTTCTTCATCAATAGCCGTCTGTAACTGCCTGCCGCCTCAAAGACCTTCTCCTTTCCCTCGTTTATGCAATATTACTTATATTAAACCATATATAGAGTTATTTTTCAACAAAAAAACAAAAAGAAAAATCTCTAAAAAATATCCTGCCGCTATCTGACATAAATTTGCCGGATAACAGGCAGGAGCATCCTTCAATTTCCACATTCTATACTAATTTCATTAAACAGTCCAAGCACCTCGTCTACGTGCAGATCCTCCTTTTCTTTTCCTTTTTTATCTAATATAATTTTTCCCTGATGCATCATAATGATACGGTTTCCGTATTCCAGCGCATAGCGAAGATTGTGTGTCACCATAATAGACGTCAGTTTTTTCTGCCTGACGATCTGTTCCGTAAGCTGCATATTAATTTCTGCCGTTTTAGGATCCAGCGCCGCCGTATGCTCGTCAAGAATCAGGAACTCTATGGGCGTCATCGTGGACATCAGGAGCGCCATCGCCTGGCGCTGCCCGCCGGAGAGCGCCCCGACCTTCACATCCAGCTTATCCTCCAGTCCCAGATTCAGGGGACGGAGCATATCTTGGTACGTTTCTCTCCGCTTTTTGTTCACACACCGCCCTAGATTGTAGGACTTTCCCTTATTTTCTGCCAGAGACAGATTTTCCATAATCGTCATAGACGGGCAGGTTCCCATAGACGGATTCTGGAACACACGCCCGATTTTTGAAAGCCTCCGGTACTCGCTCAGGTTCGTGATATCCCTGCCATTCATCAAAATCTGCCCGGAATCTGCCGCTATACTGCCGCAGATGATATTCAGCATAGAGGTTTTTCCAGAACCATTGCTTCCTACCACGGATACAAACTCCCCGTCCTCCACCCGGAAATTAAAGTCACGGAACAGACACATCTCATTTACGGTTCCCGGATTATAGTATTTATGGATATGTTTCAGCTCAAGCATCGACCTTCACCCTCCTTTTCCGCTCCATTCCAAGCACCAGAATAGCCAGGAACAGCACCGCCGTAATCATCTTCAAATCTGTGGACTCGAACCCCAGGCTGATTGCCAGCGCCACGCATCCTTTGTAGAGGACGGAGCCAATAACCACACTGGAAGTCACCCTCAGAACCGTAATTTTCTTAAACAGACTGGTGCCGATGATGACGCTTGCCAGTCCGATGACCACGGTTCCTGTTCCCATAGAAACATCAAAGTACCTCTGCTGCTGCGCAAAAATACATCCGCTGAGCGCCACCAGCCCATTTGCAATCGCCAGCCCTACGATTTTCACCAGTCCTTTGTCAACGCTCAGAGAAGTGATAATCCTGTCATTATCCCCTACTGCCCGCAGCAGCATTCCTGATTTCGTGCCCAGATACCAGTCCAGCAGATACTTACTGACCAGGGTAATGGCAAAAATAATCAAGATCGCCCTGTAATCTGCGATGCCGCCCGGCATCCCATTTACAATATCATTATCAAATATTGTCGTCTTGTTATAAATCGGCAGGTTCGCCCGTCCTGCAATGCGCAGATTCACCGTATAAAGCGCCGTCATCATGATAATTCCCGACAGCAAATCCCGCACTTTCAGCTTCACATGAATCAGCCCGGTCAACATTCCCACTGCCGCCCCTGCCAGAAAGCACACAGGCAGCGTCAGCAGCGGATTAATACCCCGGCTAATCATGACTGCTGTGATGGCAGCTCCCATAGGGAAACTGCCGTCCACTGTCAAGTCCGGGAAATCCAATATCTTATAAGTAATATATACGCCAAGCGCCATAATGGCATAAATCATACCCTGTTCCAGTACGCTTATAAATAAAACCATAGTTCCCTCCAACTCACCGCTATACAGCCTTATTCGTAACACTTCAGGCAAGGCGATTGCCTTTATTCTACTGTAATCTCTTTAAATGTCTCCACAGCGCCCGAAATATATTCTTCATCCAGTGGAAATTCAAGGTTCTCAGCCACTGCAGTATTCACGTACAAGTTTGCCCCCTCGCATGTCTCAACCTGTAAATCCGCTGCCGCAGCTTCTCCTTTCAGAACCTTTGCCGCCATCGCCCCTGTCTGTTTCCCCAGCGCAATGTAATCAATTCCCATAGACGCCAGGCATCCGTTCTTCACCTGTTCAATTTCCGAACCAAACACCGGAATCCCCTGGGCATTTGCCGCTGCCAAAACTGTCTGGAGCGCGGATACTACCGTATTATCTGTCAGGTTTGTCATACAGTCCACCTTCGCTGCCATATCCTTTGCCGCCATCTCCACATCAGCAATGGTATTGATTCCCGTATCTACGATTTCAAATCCAAAATCCCCTGCTAACGCCTTATATGTCTCAATCGTACTGATGGAATTTGCCTCGCTGGTGGTATACAGAATACCTATCTTCTTCGCCTCCGGCATCATTGCCCGAATCATCTCAAGCTGTTCTTTAACCGGAAGGGAATCTGCCGTTCCCGTAATATTTCCCACACTTTTTCCGTCCTCTTCTGCCAGCCCTGCTCCTGCAGGGTCGGAAACCGCCGTATAAATCACCGGAATTTCCGTATCCAGGCAGCTATTGTATGCGCTCATAGCACTGGGTGTTGCAATTGCGCAAATCATATCCACTTTCTTCGACACGAAGCTGTCAGAAATCGTTGCCGCCGTTCCCGTATCTGCCTGGGCATTCTCGTAAATTACTGTCAGGTTTTCTCCCTCCTTGATGCCGGCCTCCGCCAGCCCCTGCAGAAATCCCTCTTTGCAGTTATCCAGGGAACCGTGCTCTGCAAACTGCGAAATACCAATCGTATACGCATCTCCTGACGCTGTATCTGTTCCCGCCGTTTCCGTACTGTTCGTTTCTGCCGGCTTGCTGCCGCAGCCTGCCAGAAATGCTGCTGTCATTGTCGCTGCCAATACTGCTGCCAATACTTTTTTCTTCATAATCAAATCCTCCTAAACTTTTTCTCAGCCCTCCATTTTTTCGGATGCTGCGTAAAATTAAACAAGCCGTCTCAAGCATCTTTGCTTGAGACGGCTATGACTATACATTTCCGCGGTACCACTCAATTTGACGTAACGTCCACTCTGCACGTACTAACATACGCTCCTGATTGATAACGGGTTCGGTTCCCGACAGCGCCTACTTTCTTCAGATTTCAGACTGCCCTCGAAAGTCCATTCAGCAAACTGCTCCGTACTGTCTCTCACCAACGACAGCTCTCTGTGACTTCACCCTCTGCTTACTACTCTTTCTCATCGGTTTCACATGTTGCTATTCATTCTAAACCTTTTTTCGTGAATTGTCAATACCTTATTTCACATCTTTTATACTGAAGCTGATTCTTCCCATCTTGTCTTTGCCAAGGCACACAACCTTTACCATGTCTCCCAGGGTCAGCTCATCCTCTACACGGTTAATTCTCTGCTTGGAAATCTTAGAGATATGCACCATACCTTCCTTGCCCGGCGCGAACTCCAGGAATGCCCCGAACTCTTTGATGCTCACTACCTTGCCTACAAAAATCTGTCCCGCCTCGAAGTCTGTAGTGATAATGCGTATCAATTCTATGGCCTTATCCATAGCTGCCCGTTCGGTTCCGCAGATAGACACCGCTCCATCGTCAGTAATATCAATCTTCACCCCAGTCTGCTCAATGATGGCATTGATTGTCTTTCCTCTCTGCCCTACCACATCGCCTATCTTCTGCGGATCAATCTGAATCTGGATAATCTTCGGCGCATACGGGCCTACTTCCGCTCTCGGACTGGCAATCGCCGCTTCCATTACTCCATGAAGGATAAAGGTACGCGCCTCTTTCGTCCGGGCAATCGCCTCTTCGATAATCGCCCTGGTCAGACCGTGAATCTTAATATCCATCTGGATCGCTGTGATGCCATTATCCGTGCCCGCTACCTTAAAGTCCATGTCCCCGAAGAAATCCTCAAGTCCCTGAATATCTGTGAGTACAAGATAGTCGTCATCCGTTTCCCCGGTCACCAGACCGCAGGAAATCCCGGCTACCGGACGCTTAATCGGCACACCTGCCGCCATCAACGACATTGTGGAGGCGCAGACACTTGCCTGTGAAGTAGAACCATTGGACTCAAAAGTCTCAGATACTGTACGGATAGCATACGGGAACTCCTCTTCACCGGGAAGCACCGGCAGCAACGCCCTTTCTGCCAGCGCGCCATGTCCGATTTCACGCCTTCCCGGTCCTCTGGAAGGTCTCGTCTCACCTACGGAATAGCTCGGGAAATTGTAGTGGTGCATATAGCGCTTGCTGGTTTCCGCCTCATCCAGCCCATCCAGCCTCTGTGCTTCGGAAAGCGGCGCTAATGTAGTAATTGTACAAATCTGTGTCTGTCCGCGGGTGAACATCGCAGAACCATGTACTCTCGGAATCAAATCTACCTCCGCCGCCAGCGGACGGATCTGCGTAATCTCACGGCCGTCCGGACGCTTATGGTCTTTCAAAATCATCTTACGGACTGTCTTTTTCTGGTATTGGTATACAGCCTCACCTAAGAAAGACAGCCATTCTTCTTTCTCTGAAAATGCCTCTTCCAGCTTGTCCGTAATGGTGCGGATATTTTCTTCCCTCATTTGCTTGTCATCCGTGAATACGGCTTTTTCCATCTCCTCTGCCGGCACAAGTTCCCTGATAGCTGCAAAAAGTTCCTCAGGTACCGCAAAGCTGGTATAGCTGTGCTTTTCTTTCCCGCACTCAGCTACGATAGTATCAATAAATTTGATAATGTCCTGGTTTATCGCATGGGCGGCAAAAATCGCATCAATCATTTTCGCTTCGGGAACTTCGTTCGCTCCCGCCTCAATCATGATAACCTTATCCCTGGTGGATGCCACGGTAAGGTGCAGGTCGGAAACCTCTTTCTGCGCTGCCGTCGGATTAAACACAAATTCTCCGTCCACCATACCCACCTGCGTGGTTGCGCACGGACCGTCAAATGGGATATCGGAAATCGTCGCCGCAATTGCAGAACCCAGCATTGCCGTCAGTTCCGGACTGCAGTCCTGGTCAACGGACAAGACCAGATTTTCCAGCGTAACGTCATTTCTATAATCTTTCGGAAAAAGAGGACGCATAGGGCGGTCAATCACGCGGCAGGTCAACACTGCATTTTCCGATGCCTTTCCCTCACGCTTATTAAATCCTCCCGGAATCTTTCCTACTGAGTACAGCCTTTCATTGTACTCCACGCTCAGCGGGAAGAAATCAATACCCTCCCTCGGCTTTTCGGAAGCCGTCGCCGTAGACAGTACTGTAGTATCTCCATAATGCATCAGTACCGCACCGTTTGCCTGTTTTGCTACCCTGTCCACATCTACCGTCAGGGTTCTGCCGGCAAGTTCCATAGAAAAACTTTTGTACATAGTATTCTCCTTTTGCTTGGATACCTGTACAGCAAAAACGGGACGGAATTTCTCCCGTCCCCTCACTGTCCAGATTATTTTCTGATTCCTAATTTTGCAATTAAAGCACGGTAACCTTCCAGATCAGTTTTCTTCAGATATGCCAGCAGTCCGCGCCTCTGACCTACCATCTTCAAAAGACCTCTTCTTGAATGATGATCTTTCTGATGTACCTTTAAATGCTCTGTAAGTTCCTGAATCCTTGCTGTCAAAATAGCAATCTGAACCTCCGGTGAACCTGTATCGCCCGGTGTTCTTCCATACTCTTCAATAATTGCCGTTTTCTTTTCCTTTGAAATCATGATAATTCCTCCTGACTTTTCTAAACGCCTGGTATTAAGAACTGGTCGGAGTTTCCATAGCTCTGAATACCGGCTGATTTTCATACTTGTCTAGTCTAGCACAAGAAACTGTTCCCGTCAACAGCGAATTTCATTACGGCAACGGAATACGGCAACGGAATTTTTCAAAAGGCAGCAAAAGACAAATTTTCTGTTCCGTCACAATAGCCGCATGGCAGTCAGCAGAAACAAAAATCCACCTGCCACACAAATACTCATCCCCAGGTAATACAGCCCTTGTGAAAAAATGTTTATCTGCTTCTTTTCCCGCAGCCGGAAGCGCTCCGGCTTTTCTATATCATACTGGATATCTACTGCCTGGTTCAGGGAAAACGGACAAGGATTCCCCCCTCTTTCATAACGCTTTTTATACAGCCTGCCCTCCGCATAATATGCAAAAACTGCATAATAATAATCATGAATTCCCTTTGCTCTCCCTATCTTATCCGGTGTGTCCGCCTCAATTTCCACAACAGTAGCGGTGGCTTTCCCGCTGTAACGCTGCACACGGTCTGCATAAGATCGCCCCATAAGTGATAATGCTACTACAATCCCCCCCACACTAATCAGCACAATACTCAATGTCCAAAAAAAACTATTCACCAAAATACTCCTTCCCAAAGGAAATATCGGCGTCCATCTGCCTGTGCAGCTCTTCTGTGCTGCCAAACGACTTTTCCGGACGCAGGAATTTTAAAAACTGTACTTCAATATGTTCTCCCGGCAGCTCCCTGCCAAAACCGAACAGATACGTTTCTACGCTTCTGAACTGTCTTTCTCCCTCAATACCCATGCCAATATTTGTAACCCCCGGAAACTCTTCCTTTCTGATAATCGTACGGGTGAGATAAATCCCGTTCGGCGGAAGCAGCTTCCTGGCCGAAACGCGCAGATTTGCGGCAGGAAGCCCATACCTGTAGTTTCCTGGCCCTCCATGAAGAACCTCTCCTGACACAAAAAAAGTATAGCCAAGCAGCGTATTGACTGTTTCCAGATGTCCGGCCGCCAGTTCTTCCTTTATATAAGTACTGCTGATATCCCGTTTCTGATACTGCTCCTTCTGTATAACTTCCAAAACAAATCCATACTTTTTCTGCAATTCACGCAACAGACTGCTGTCACCCCTGCGCTGGCAGCCAAACCGGAAATCTGTTCCCACGGCCAGATATTTTGCGTGAAGCTTGTCTATCAGAATCTTTTCCACAAATGCTTCCGGTTCCATCCCGCTGATTTCCGGCACCAGAGGACAGTCCAGAAGATAATCCACTCCCAGCTTTTCTGTCATAGATTTCCGCTCTTCCTCTGTCAAAAGCTGTTCGTTCTCCATACGGTTAAGGGTAAATACCACGCTTTTGCATCCTCTATCCCCAACCCCTCGAATCCGGCTAACCAGTTTCTGATGCCCCCGGTGAAGACCGTCAAACTTTCCCAGTGTAACTGCCGTATCCTCTTCTACATAAAAGTCTCCCGGTCCCCGCATGTATTCCATAGATTCCTCCTGCCGTTTCCGATATGCAGATACCTTTGACCCCTAAAACATTTTCATCGGCCGGAAACGGTTTTCTTTCTTTAAATATTCATAAACTGCCTGAAAATTCCCGTCTGAACCATACATCCTTACCGGTCCGTCCTGCCCGGGAAATCCCTGTTTCCCTACCTGTCTGCCATACAGTTCGTTACCGTTGTCAAGCAGTTTCTGATACTCCTGCTTTACGGTAACCGCCGGATATAAGGAAAACAGGCTGTCAATCGCCGCCATGTGTTCCTGAAGCTGCCCCAAATCATGCAGCACTTCAATCTCGTCCAGGCGGAGACTTTCCTCAACACGAAACATTCCCACCTGTGTGCGCAAAAGCTGTTCCATACAGCCGCCGCAGCCCACTTTCTGCCCAATGTCATGGCATAATGTCCTAATATATGTCCCTTTTGAACAGTTTACCGTCATGGAAATCCTGGGAAGAACGATTTCATGAATTTTAATTTCATGAATCTGTACGTTCCTTGCCTTCCGTTCTACCGTCTTTCCCTCTCTTGCCAGCTCATACAGCTTTTTTCCGTTAACTTTCAAGGCAGAGTACATGGGCGGAACCTGCGCATACTCTCCCTTAAAGGACTGAATCGCCTCATATACTTCTTTAATAGACGCTGTAACCTCTCTGGTTTCCAGGATTTCTCCCGATACATCCTGGGTATCCGTAACCTGTCCCAAAAGCAGGATAGCCCGATAAGTCTTGTCCCAATCCGCAAGAAGCTCACATACTTTGGTTGCTTTTCCCAGGCACACTGGAAGCACGCCTTCCGCATCAGGGTCCAGCGTACCTGTATGCCCAATTCGCTTCTGCCCCAGGATTCCCCGGAGCCTGGCAACCACGTCGTGCGAAGTATATCCTTTCTCTTTATATACATTAATAATTCCGTGAATCACCGCTGTTTTCTCCCTTATGCGTCAAGCTGCCTTTCTATATGCAGCGTCAGGTTGTTTATAACATCATGGAAAGATCCCTGCATCGTACAGCCCGCCGCACGGACATGGCCGCCGCCGCCGAAATAAGAAGCTACCGCACTTACATCCACTCTTTCATTTGACCGCATGCTCACTTTGTACTCCTGGATATTGGATTCGTACAGGAATATGGCCACTTCCACGCCCTCTGTATTCTTCATCTGGCTCACGATTCCTTCCAGATCCATAGGCGATGCGCCGTAAAAATCCATATCCTTCTTCCGCAGACCGCTGATAATACACCGCTTATCCAAAATAAGAATGCTTTCCAGCAGAGCCCGCGCCAAAATCTGGTTCTGCACATAGGTTTTCTGGTAAAAGGTCTTTTCCACAAGCTTTGAACTGTCAATCCCTTTCGCCATCAGTTCCCCTGCAATCCGCATGGTCTCCGGTGATGCGCAAGAATACCTGAACACTCCTGTATCGTGGGCAATCCCCATATAGAGCGCCTCTGCTGCTGCTTTCGTAATTTTCTGCGGCTCCAGCAGCCCGTATACCAGCTCTGATGTAGAACTCGCCTCCGGCACAATCATGTTTTCATCTGCATATCCCCGGTTGCTGATATGATGGTCGATACATACACTCCGTTTTGCCGTTTTTAAATATTTTTCTGCTCCGCCCAGACGCTGTGCATCCCCCGCATCCAGACAAAACAACACATCATACACTCTATCCTCACCGCAGGAATGTCTCACACTGTCTGTTCCCTCAATTATACGAAAGCTCTCTGAAAACTCTTCCAGGTAAACATCCAGCACTTCCACACCCGGAAAGTTCTCCTTTATGTAAAGGTACAGCCCCATACAAGAACCAACACAGTCACCGTCCGGCCGGATATGGCCGGCGATGGCTGCGCTTTTGACATCTTTTAGTTCCGATGCTAAATTAATCATCTCTATCATCCTCACTCAAACTGCTTGTCACATCATCAATCAATTTTGACATATTTACTCCATATTCAATTGATTGATCCAGCACAAAACGTATTTCCGGGGTATTCCGCAAATTAATCGTCCGTGCCAGCTCACGGCGAATATATCCCACCGCACTCTTTAAGCCTGCCAGCGTATCCTGCTGTGCCTGCTCATCCCCCAGCACGCTGATATACGCTTTACAGCTTTTCAGATCCGGCGCCACTTCTACAGCTACCACGCTGGTCATCGGAGCGATACGCGGATCTTTAATCTCCCGGCTAATGATGCGGCTCAGCTCACGCTGTACCTCACCATTAACACGGGTATTTTTAATACTGTTTTTCCTCATCTATATAAACCTGCTTTCTATCTGGGAACCTCAACCATAATATATGCCTCTACCTGGTCCAGTTCCTTCAGATCACTGAATTTCTCAAATACAAGGCCGCATTCATAACCTGACCTTACTTCTTTCACATCATCTTTAAACCGTTTCAGGGAAGCAAGGCTGCCTTCATAAATCTGTTTTCCTTCCCGGCTGATGCGCACGGAGCATCCTCTCTGGAATACGCCGTCCAGCACATAAGAACCTGCAATCATTCCCACGCCTGAAGATTTGAACAACTGACGCACTTCTGCATGCCCAATAATCTTCTCCTCAAACACTGGATCCAGCATACCTTTCATTGCACGCTCCACATCTGCTATAGCGTCATAAATCACACGGTAGAGACGCACATCTACCCCTTCACGCTCTGCCGTAGCTTTTGCTGTGGCATCCGGACGCACATTAAACCCAATAATAATTGCATTGGATGCACTCGCCAGGCTCACATCAGATTCATTGATAGCGCCTACGCCGCCGTGGATAATCTTAACAACTACTTCTTCATTGGACAGTTTCAAAAGGCTCTGTTTTACTGCTTCTACAGACCCCTGTACGTCTGCCTTCACAATAAGCCCCAGCTCTTTTAAGCTTCCTTCTTTAATCTGATTAAAAATATCATTCAGCGACAGAGATTTCGACTTCGTTTCTTCCAAAAGCTTCTCCCTGCCCTGGCTGATGAATGTCTCTGCAAAGCTTCTTGCCTCTTTCTCATTCGGCATAGCCACAAAGATTTCTCCTGCGTTCGGAACATCTGAAAGCCCCAGGATTTCTACCGGAGTCGAAGGTCCTGCCTCTTTCACTCTCCGTCCTTTATCATCCATCATAGCGCGTACTTTGCCATAACAGGAACCTGCCGCTACCGGATCGCCGATGCGCAGTGTGCCTTTCTGTACAAGAACAGTAGCCACCGGGCCTTTCCCCTTATCCAGCTCTGCCTCGATAATCAGGCCTCTTGCCGCCCGCTTCGGATTCGCTTTCAGCTCACTCACTTCTGCCGTCAGAAGAATCATCTCCAGCAGAGAGTCGATTCCCTCCTGCGTATGTGCCGATACAGGAACGAAAATCGTGCTTCCGCCCCAATCTTCCGGGACAAGCTCATGCTCAGCCAGTTCCTGTTTTACTCTCTCAATGTTTGCGCTCGGTTTATCAATTTTGTTAATTGCTACGATAATTTCCGTCCCTGCTGCCTTCGCATGGTTGATGGCCTCCACAGTCTGCGGCATCACGCCGTCGTCCGCCGCTACTACCAGGATCGCAATATCCGTCGCGTTTGCTCCGCGCATACGCATAGCGGTAAATGCTTCGTGCCCCGGTGTATCCAGAAACGTAATCTTCTGCCCGTTAACGCTTACCACATAAGCTCCAATATGCTGGGTGATGCCTCCGGCTTCTTTTGCAATGACATGCGTATTACGGATTGCATCCAGGAGAGACGTTTTACCATGATCTACATGCCCCATAACGCATACGACAGGCGGTCTGGAAACCATCTTTGCCTCATCTTCCTCGTCTTCCCTAAGGAGCTCTTCGATTACATCTACCTTTTCCTCCATTTCAGCGATGCAATTATATTCCAGTGCAATCTCTTCTGCCTTATCATAATCAATCTCATGGTTTACCGTAACCATGATACCTTCCAAAAACAGCTTTTTAATAATCGTAGACGCCGGAATTTTCATCTTTTCCGCCAGTTCCCCTATCGTCAGGCTCTCCGGCAGAATAATGGTCTTAATCTCATCCGCCTTTTTCTCCTGAGGAGCTGCCTTTACCGGCGGCTTGACATTATTCTTACCGTTCCGCCCGTTATTATTCCTCTGGTTCGGCCTGTTACCGCCCTGGGAACGGCCTCCTTTTTCAAAACGGTCAAACTTATCCACACGCTCTTTCGCTTTGTCGTTCCTTGTCCTGGACTCTTTCGTCAGCGGCTTCATCTCAAGCGGTGCCTGTGCGCTTCCCTGAGAACGGCTTCCCTGGCCGCGTCCTCCCTGGGAACGGCTTCCCTGCGGCCTGTCGCCCTGGAAACGGTTTCCCTGAGATCTGTCGCCCTGCGGACGCCCTCCCTGTGGCCTGTCGCCCTGGAAACGCCCTCCCTGCAGCCTGTCGCCCTGCGGACGCCCTCCCTGTGGCCTATCTCCCTGAGAACGCCCTCCCTGCGGCCTGTCGCCCTGGAAACGGTTTCCCTGAGATCTGTCGCCCTGGAAACGCCCTCCCTGCAGCCTGTCGCCCTGGGAACGGCTTCCCTGCGGTCTTGCCTGTGATCTGCCCTGAAATTCCTGTTTCCTTGTCCCTTGCCTGTTCTGAGATTCCTGGGGTTTTGTCCCCTGTCTATTTTGAGGTTCCTGAGTTCTCATTCCCTGCCTGTTCTGAGACTCCTGAGTTCTTGCCTCCTGTCTGTTCTGAGAAGCCTGGGCTCTCGCTCCCTGCCCTCCCTGAGTTTCCTGAGACTTCACTATCGGTTTATTCTGGGGTTCCTGCAGTTTTCCCATCGGTTTTCCCTGACTTTCCTGGAGGGAAACCACCGGCTTATTCTGGAGTTCCTGAGCCTTTTCTTCCGGCTTATTCTGCGGCTCCTGCAGTCTTGCGCCCTGCACGTCTTTAATCGGCATTTTAGCGCCCAAACCATCCTGCGTTTTCACCGTCCTTGCCGCCTGGCCATCCTGGGAACGTGCTCCTCTGCCCTGGGGACGCTCTCCCTGCCTTGGCCTTTGTCCCGTTCTTCCTATCCCTGTCCTGCTGTTCTGGGGATGAAATACCTGGGTAATATTTTTCTTCTTAGGCGCTGATGCCGTTCCTTCCGCTTTTACAGTCTCTTCTTCTTTTTCTGCTTTTCCAAATTTCTTTTTTACCAATTCTATCTGTTCGTTTTCAATCGAACTCATATGGCTTTTTACCTCTATTCCTTTTTCTGCCAGGAAATTAAGGATATCTTTATTCTGCTTCCCTAACTCCTTAGCCAATTCATGAACTCTTATTTTCGACATACCGACTACCTCCGTTCTATTGTATCATCAAGCTGCTTTTTCAACGCGCTGCCAAACCCCTCATCCAATACGGCAAGTGACGCACGGAACTCCTTGCCCATAGCGCTTCCAAGCTCTTCTTTCGTCCCAAATACATACAGCGGAACTTTGTAATACGTGCACATATTATGGAACTTTTTCTTCGTATTATCAGAAGCCTCCTCCGAAACGATTACAAGCCCTGCCTGCCCGGACTTCACAGCTTTTTCTGTAGAAAACTCGCCGCTCACAGTCCTGCCCGCCTTTGTAGCCAGCCCGACCAGAGATAAAACCTTATTTTGCCTCAATAGCATCAATCTCCTTTTTTAAACTTTCATAGACTTCCCGGGGAATACTCATTTTTAACGACCTCTCCAGGGCTTTGTTCTTTGCAGCTTTTTCAAAACATTCCCTGGAAAGACAAATGTATGCGCCTCTCCCGTTTTTCTTTCCTGTAGTATCCAAAACCACCTCTTCTTCCGTGGTTTTTAAAATGCGCAGCATTTCTTTCTTGCTCTTCATTTCCTGACATCCGATACATTTACGCATCGGAACTTTCCTTATCTGTCCCATGATCCACCCCTAAAGCTGTTCTTTTCCGGTTTCCTGCCTGTTCGAACACATGAGGCCTGCTTTACGGCATGTCTGCGTCTGCTGCATATGCTTCTCCATAGCCTTCTTCCTCGTATTCTGTCTCATAGTTTTCCGCATAGGCATCATCGTATCCATCCTCGTCATAATCATCTTCCATATAGAAATCATCGAAATCACCGGACTCCCTCGCCTGCGTCTCACTCTTAATATCAATCTTAAATCCTGTCAGACGCGCTGCCAGACGCGCATTCTGCCCCTCTTTTCCAATCGCAAGAGAAAGCTGGTAATCCGGCACCACTACTTTAGCCGTTTTCTCATCATCATCTGCTATAACTGAAATCACCTTAGCAGGGCTTAAAGCATTCTCAATCAAAATGGCGGCATTCTCGCTCCAGTTCAGAATGTCAATTTTCTCCCCCCGCAGCTCCTCTACAATCGCATTGACTCTTGCTCCGTTCATTCCCACACAGGCGCCGACCGGATCCACATCCGGATTGTTTGACCATACTGCCATCTTCGTTCTGCTTCCGGCCTCGCGCGCAATGCACTTAATTTCCACTGTGCCGTCTTTTACTTCCGTTACTTCTGATTCAAAAAGACGCTTTACCAGTTCCGGATGTGTTCTGGAGACCAGAACTTTCGGTCCTTTTGATGTATCTTTTACCTCTACTACGTACACTTTAATGCGCTCCGTAGGATGGAACACCTCGCCTTTCACCATTTCATTTTCATTCAAAACTGCATCCACTTTTCCCAGATTGATGCTCACATTTTTCCCAATATATCTCTGGACAACTCCGGTCACGATATCCTTTTCCTTACTATAATACTGGTTGTACAGAATCTTACGCTCCTCCTCGCGGATTTTCTGGAGAATTACATTTTTGGCATTCTGGGTAGCGATGCGCCCAAACTCTTTAGACTTAATCTCCACATTTACGATATCCCCAACTTCATATTTAGAATCCACCAGCTTCGCATTCGCAAGGCTGATTTCCATAATCGGGTCCTCTACCTGCTCCACAACTGTTTTTTCCGCATGAACATTGAATTCACAACTGTTTGGGTTAATAAATACCTTTACATTATCTGCTTTTCCGAAATGATTCTTACATGCCTGAAGCAGAGACTGCTCAATTGCCTCTAAAAGAGTATCTTTACTGATATTCTTTTCTTTCTCCAAAAGGGTCAACGCCTCCAACAACTCGTTATTCATGATTCTAATTTCCTCCTTACTATATTTTATCAAAAGTCAAATGCGAGCCTGACCAAAGCTACATTACTCCTGTCAAAAACCAGTTTTTCACCTTCTTCTACCTCCAGGGTGATACTACTCTTATCATAAGCATCCAGGATTCCCCGGAACTCTTTCTGTTTCTCAATGGCACGGTACGTACGCAGCTCTACTTCCTGCCCCATGTTTCTCACGAAATCTTTCTCTTTTTTAAGCGGTCTTCCAAGTCCCGGGGAGCTCACCTCAAGAATATATGCCCCTTCTATAAAATCCTCTTCATCCAGCTTATCGCTCAAGCTGCGGCTAATCACTTCACAGTCGTCTACGGTAATTCCTCCCGGCTTATCAATATAAGCCCTCAAATACCAATTACCGCCTTCCTTAACATATTCCACATCCACCAGTTCAAACCCTTTATCCTCCACAAACGGAGTAATAAGTTCCTCTGTTTTCTGCTCATAAACCTCTCTCTTTGACATTTTATCACCTCTCTATCCTAATGCTGCATGGAAAACCCGCCCGCTTTCCTGCTTTACAAAAATATGAGTGGACTCACGTCCACCCATACTCAAGTAACATATAACCATTGACTAGACTATAACACTTTCTTCCAGACAATGCAAGACATTTTTTTGTCGACATTTTTTTTGTGTGCTTCTTATATTTCAGCATTTTTTTTAGCTTTTCTTCATCGTACTTTTATGTTATAATAATCTAAACATCGGTTGACCATCTCTGCTTGTCGATAAACCGAAAATTTTGTCATACTGTTTTGCTTTACATTTCTGTAACATCATTGTAATATGTTTGTACCATGCATAGAGGAGAAGGAAGAATGAATGAAAATACGCTGCAGGAATTACTTACCGAAAACGCAAGATTGAAACAAGACAATGAAAAGCTTTGGAAAATCATCCACGTACAACAAGAAACAATCGACAAGTTATGGGCAAGCTGCCATGTAGTTTCCAAGTAATGACTCATTTACCTTTATATGACGCGAGTATCTATCATTTACTGTACATGAACAGCACAGCATTACCAAAGCGCAGGGCGGCCAAAAGACCGCCCATTTTTCATTTAGAAATTCCCTGAAATTTATCCAAAAGGCATACTTTTTAAATGCTGTTGCCCTGCTGTTACGCAAACACACTCTTGCAGTCCTTTCTCCCAGGTGTTATACTACTCCTCGTGAAATCATTTCTATCAGTAAAGGAGTATTTTATGAAAAATCTGATGATACCGGAAAATTATAAATCTGATCTGAACCTGCATGATACGCAGGTGGCGATTAAAACCGTGAAAGACTTCTTCCAGAAGACTCTTTCTGAACGCCTGAACCTGCTTCGGGTATCCGCGCCGTTATTTGTAACGCCGGATTCCGGGCTGAATGACAACTTAAACGGCGTGGAACGCCCCGTGAGCTTCGGCATCAGAGAGCAAAATGACGCCCAGGCTGAAATTGTTCATTCGCTGGCAAAGTGGAAACGCTACGCCCTGAAAAAATACGGTTTCACTTACGGAGAAGGGCTGTACACAGATATGAGCGCCATCCGCAGGGACGAGGACACCGACAATATCCATTCTATCTATGTAGACCAGTGGGATTGGGAAAAAATTATCAAAAAAGAAGAACGTACCGTGGAAACCCTGCAGAATGTGGTCCGCACAGTATACAAAGCTCTGAAAAAGACTGAAAAGTACATGTCTATCGAATATGATTACATAGAAGAAATCCTTCCGAAAGAAATCTTCTTTATCACTACCCAGGAGCTGGAGGATATGTATCCCGGCTGTACGCCGAAGGAACGTGAATACAAGATTGCAAAATTGAAAGGCGCCGTATTCATCATGCAGATCGGCGGCGCTCTGGCATCCGGTGAAAAGCATGACGGCCGCGCTCCTGACTATGACGATTGGACATTAAACGGAGATATCATCGTTTACTATCCGGTGCTGGATATCGCTCTGGAGCTGTCCTCTATGGGAATCCGTGTGGATGAAAATGCGCTGCTGCGCCAGCTGGAAACTGCAGGCTGCCCGGAACGCGCAGAACTTCCGTTCCAGAAAGCAGTCCTGAACCACGAAGTCCCCTACACCATCGGCGGCGGCATCGGCCAGTCCCGTATTTGTATGTTCTATCTTCGGAAAGCACACATCGGCGAAGTACAGGCTTCTCTGTGGCCGGAAGATGTGATGAAGGAAGCGCTGGCAAACGGAATACAGTTACTGTAAAAATATGTTATCGTGACAAAGATAAAAACTCTATATCCAAAATGAACAGGAATTTGCCGAAAGAGAATGCCCTTATCATTTTTCACAATTCCTTCAAAACTTCTACATAGGTTTTTCACATTTTATAGATATACTAATAATCGAACAAGGCGCATACCTTTTCAAAAATCTTTTTCATAACTCGCCGGGGCTTACAAAGCCCCGGCTCTCCCTTTATTTAGAGTTATTTTTATTTCAGATTTAATTTTGCAAAGGCATCTGCAAAAGCATTATTCATCGGCGCTTCTGCTTCTTTTTTCTGTTTATTCAGATAACGCTGAACATCTTTTTTATTCACGCCTGCCCCTTCTTTTTCACGGCGTGATTTAAACGCAGACAGTTTTTCTTTGTAGCCGCAGGCACAGATAAATGTCTCCTCTTCACCTTTTACAAACATCTCCATTTTCTTATGGCATTTCGGGCACCGGGCATTTGTGATTCGAGATACTGTCTCCCTGTGTCCGCATTCCCGATCCTGGCACACTAGCATTTTACTGTTCTTTCCATTGACTGCCAACATCCGTTTGCCGCACACCGGGCATTTTTTATTTGTCAGATTTTCATGACGGAACGTACCGTCCCCTGTTTTAATCTCTCCCACGATTTCCTGCGTATATTCCCTGATATTTCTCAAGAAATTCTCTTTCTTCATCGTGCCTTTCGCAATACCGGACAGTTTCATTTCCCAGGATGCCGTCAGCTCCGGCTTCTTCAAATCCTCCGGCACCAGCTCTAGAAGCTGCTTTGCCTTAGAAGTGATAAAAATGTCCTTGCCTCTTTTTTCCATCAAAAAAGTATGGAAAAGTTTATCAATAATGTCCGCCCGGGTTGCCACGGTTCCCAAGCCTCCTGTTTCCCCCAGGGTTTTGATTGCTTTCGCATCCCTTGACTCCATATATTTTACCGGGTTTTCCATGGCAGACAGAAGCGTTGCCTCATTAAATGGAGCAGGCGGCTTCGTTTTTCCGCTTGTCAGTTTTATGCTCTCAATCGGAAAGCTGCTTCCTTTTTTCATTTCCGGCAAAGTCTGTTCTCTGACGTCAGATTCTTCCTCATCCTCTTCATCCACAGGGCTTTCGTAAGCAGCCTTCCAGCCCTGGTTCTTTACAATTTTCCCTTTCGCGGTGAAAGTCTCTCCCCCCGACTCTCCATACATCGTGGTCTGTTCATACTCAAAGGGCGGATAAAGTACCGCCAGGAACCGCCGCACTGCTAAATCATAGATTCTGCGCTCATCCACTGTCATATGGTCAAGCTGTACAAATTGCTCCGTAGGAATAATAGCGTGATGGTCGCTGACCTTTTTATTATCTACAAAAGAACTGTTTGTTCGAATCGGTTTCATAGCCAGGCTCCCCGCCATCTTACGGTAAGGGCCTACAGCGCACGCCTGCAGGCGTTCCCTCAAAGTCTCAGCCACATCAGAGCTGATATAGCGTGAATCCGTACGCGGATAGGTGAGCACTTTGTGGTTTTCGTAAAGCCGCTGCATGATATTCAGAGTTTCTTTCGCAGAATACCCAAACCTCTTATTGGCGTCTCTCTGCAGCTCCGTTAAATCATACAGCCCTGGCGCATAAGACTTTTTCGCCGCTTTTTCTACCGACAGAATTGTCAGCTTCTGCCCTCCCAGCTTTTTGCGCAGTTCTTCCATGCGTTCTTTCTGAAAGGTACGGGTTCCCCGGCTTTTTCTGTCCTGCCATGTCCAGCTCACTTTTCCTGCCTGAAGGTTCATGCCAAAATATTCCTCCGGTTTAAACTTCCTGATTTCCTCTTCCCGCTTCGCAATCATAGCGAGCGTAGGAGTCTGTACACGCCCACAGGAAAGCTGTGCATTATATTTGCAGGTAAGGGCGCGGGTCGCGTTGATTCCCACCAGCCAGTCGGCTTCTGCCCTGGCTACGGCTGCCGCATAAAGGTTATTATACTCTTTCCCATCTTTCAAATGGGCAAAACCTTCCCGAATCGCTTTGTCTGTAACAGAGGAAATCCACAGCCGTTTCACGGGCTTTCTGCAGTCTGCCTTTTCCAAAATCCAGCGCGCCACCAGCTCGCCTTCCCGACCTGCGTCCGTTGCGATAACGATTTGTCCGATATCTTTTCGAAAAAGCTGCGTCTTTACATCTTTAAATTGCTTTGCCGTCTGCTTAATCACCACAAGCTGCATTTTTTGCGGAAGCATAGGCAGTGCCTCCAGATTCCACTGGGCATATTTTTTATCATATTCCTCCGGATCCGCCAGGGTCACCAGATGTCCCAGCGCCCAGGTGACAACATATTGCTGCCCTTCCATAGCGCCTGGCAGCTTTTTCTGGCAATGCAGCACTCTGGCGATATCTCTCGCCACAGAAGGCTTTTCTGCGATAACTAATGATTTCATAAAATTCTCCTCTCTTGTGCGGCCTCTCATCAGGAAACAGCATTTATCATTTTAAATACAAAATCTTTTCCATAAGCTCCCTGTGCAAATGTCCCGGATCTGCCTGATAAACAGCCACATGATTCCAATCGCTGCTCCTGTCTTTAAAAGACGGAAATAAAAATCCGCATTCCGGTCTTCCCGGTTCATAGTCGCCTGTCAGCGGACAGATGGCGCAAATCAGGTATTCATACACCTCCTCCGATTCCCCCATCCGCTCTTTATCCGCCGCCTTCACCGGCACATCGTAACGGTCATGAAACACAAATACCGCATAGTCCTCGTCTGCCCGGTATTCTCTGCCCACCAGTTCATAAAAAGCATCCATTAATGCGTCATTTTTCAAACCGCAGGATTTCACTGCCGTCAGAAGCCGCCAGATTTCTTTTGACTTTTCATTTTCTGCCGGAAAGCGGTATTCCTTTAACTGTTCATTTGTTTCTGAAAAAGGTATTGTTTTTGCAACCGCCAGATTTTTTTCCTTCTCAGACGCAGACAGTTTCAGGAAATTTGTGTTGAAGCTGCCGTCTATTTCCCCATCCTTATCCATATATGCCCCGGCAATCCGGGTAAAAGAAGTCCGCTTTGGCGTCATCCGCCTTGTAAGCTCCAGCATATCCTCTCTTTGAATCATGACCGTCTCCTATTCTTCCCCTCTCTTTTTCTCTTCAAGCTCGGCAAATTTAGCCGCCATTGTTGGATTTTTGCGTGTCAGCCGTTTAATGCTCAGCTCTTCCGCTTTATTATTTGCCAGACGTAGATTGTTCTCAGACGAAAGCAGCGCCTCTTTCGTTTTCTGCAAATGGTCTATTGTCTTATCAATCTCTTTAATTGCCGTCTGGAATTTCTCACTTGCCAGCCTGTAATTCCTGGCAAACTTCTCTTTAAAATCGTTCATATCATCTTCAAACCGTGAAATATCAATATTCTGGTTCCTGATGACGGCAAGCTCCTGCCTGTACTTCAGCGAGTTCAATGCCGCATTCCGAAGCAAAGTAATCATCGGAATGAAAAACTGGGGGCGTATCACATACATTTTCTGATAGCGGTGGGACATATCCACAATCCCGGAATTGTACAACTCATTATCCGCTTCCAGAAGCGATACCAACACCGCATATTCGCATCCTTTCTCTTTCCTGTCTTTATCCAGTTCTTTCAGGAAATCCTCATTCTTTTTCTTCGTTGCGGTTTCATCCATCTCATTTTTCATCTCAAACATCACCGAAATAAATTCTGTCCCATCAGGGTCTGCTTCCCGGTAAATGAAATCGCCCTTGCTCCCTGTCCTCGCATCATTATCCTTCTCAAAATACGCACTGGGAAACGCCGTGGCACGAAGCCTGTTAAACTCTATTTCACAGTGCTGTTCCAGGCTTTCCCCTACCATCTTTGTCGACTGGCGTGCCTTGAAATCCTTATAATAGCTAATCTGTTCTTCCTTCATCTCCAGCTGCTTCTCGTAGCTCTCTTTCAGAGACTGCTCTTTCAGCTGTCTCTCCGTTTCCTGATTCTCAATCTTGCTTTTCAGCTCATAAATCCTCTTCTCTTTACTTGCAATCTCTTTCTCCTTTTCCGAAACTGCCTCCGCTACCGCCAATTTTTTTGCACTGCTCTCTGACTCTATTTTTGCCCGCAGTTCGGCAATTTCCTTTTCCTTTTTAGAAACTGCTTCGGCCACTGCCAGTTTCTTTGCACTTCCCTCCGCTTCTATCTTTGCCTGAAGCCTGGCGATTTCGCTTTCTTTTTCTGAAAGCGCCTTCGCTACCTCCAGTTTTTTTGCCTCATTCTCAGCCTGTACTTTTTTCTCAAGTTCTACAATCTTCCTTTCCTGCTCTGCAAACTTTTCCTGCAAAGTCTTTTCCGTTTCCGCCTGCGCCAGCTTTACAGCCGCTTCCCTCTCCGTCTTAAACTGCGCCTCACGCTCGCGTATTTCTTTTCCAAACTCCTTATCCCTGACCTGTTTCACAATCGCGGCATAGCCCGACTCATCCACCTGAAATAACTCGCCGCATTTGGGACATTTAATTTCCTGCATAAAAATTCCTCCCTGTATCTTATCCCGTGTATCCTTTATACACGGCATCCTTTTATCACAATGTTTTCATTTTACCATACCCGCCTGAATTTTCCCATACAAAGTAAACATTTTATACACAAATAGTTACAGTTCAGTCTTTGGCTTCACTGTAACCATTCATATACTATCCATTGACACCCTGTCCCCGCTGCTTTAAAATATCTGTAAATACAGGAGGTAAAGCATACAATGGAAATCACAGGACATACAAAACTCACAGGGCTGCTCGGAAGCCCTGTATCCCACAGCATTTCGCCGCTGATGCACAACAAGGCTTTCGGGCTTCTGGGACTTGATTATTCTTATCTCTGTTTTGACGTAGGAGTAGATTCACTGGCTGACGCCGTACACGGGCTGCGCACCCTCGGCGCCAGGGGATGGAACTGCACTATGCCGGATAAACAACGCATGTGTGAACTGTGCGACAGCCTTTCCCCAGCCGCACAGATGATTAGAGCGGTAAACACTGTTGTCAACGAAAACGGTATCCTGATTGGGCATAACACGGACGGCATCGGCTATATGATGTCCGTAAAAGAAGCAGGATTCGATATCATCGGAAAAGAAATGACGCTTTTGGGGGCAGGAGGCGCCTCTACCGCCATCGCTGTACAAGCTGCCCTGGACGGTGTAAAAACCCTGAATATCTTTAACCGGAATGGACGCTCCTGGGAACATGCCGTCAGGCTGGCCGACACCATCAATGCAAATACATCTTGCCGCACCAGGCTTTATGACCTGGCAGATTCCTCATCCCTCGAAAAGTGCCTGCGTGAAAGCGCCATTCTCACAAACGGTACTTCCGTAGGCATGGCTCCCCACGAATCTGAATGTATCCTTTCAGACGGTTCCCTGCTCCACCCGGAATTAATCGTATCGGATATCATTTACAATCCCCGAAAAACGCGGCTGCTGCAGATGGCGCAAGCCAAAGGCTGCCCCACTTTTAACGGACTGTACATGCTGCTCTTCCAGGGCGCCGAAGCTTTTCGTCTGTGGACCGGAAAAGAAATGCCGATAAACGCAATCAAACAGGCTTATTTTACTCCTTCTAATTTCTAATCTACACCCAAAAACAGGGAACCGCTTCATACACAGAAGCAGTTCCCCATTTTTACCCATCCTTTATTTTGTATTGTATCCGTCCGGATTCTGGCTCTGCCATCTCCAGGAATCCTCACACATCTCCTCAATGCCATACTCTGCCTCCCAGCCGAGTTCAGCCTTCGCTTTTGCAGGATCTGCATAACAGGTAGCGATATCTCCCGGGCGGCGCTCCTTAACTTCATAAGGAAGCTTCTTTCCGCAGGCTTTCTCAAACGCATGAAGCACATCCAGTACGCTGTAGCCGTTTCCTGTTCCCAGATTATAGATATATACGTTCGGCTCATCCTGGAATTTCTGCAGCGCTTTCACATGTCCTCTTGCCAGGTCTACGACATGGATATAATCACGCACGCCTGTACCATCATGGGTATCGTAATTATTTCCGAATACACCCAGGCATTCCCTCTTTCCGACTGCCACCTGCGCAATGTACGGAACCAGATTGTTCGGGATTCCTTTCGGGTCTTCGCCGATGGTGCCGCTCTTATGTGCCCCAATCGGGTTGAAGTAACGAAGCAGTACCACATTCCACTCAGGATCTGAAATATGAAGATCTGTCAATACCTGCTCCAGCATTCCCTTTGTCTGTCCGTATGGGTTTGTAATCTGCCCCTTCGGACATTCCTCTGTAATCGGAATAAACGCCGGATCACCATAAACAGTAGCGGAAGAGCTGAAAATGATTTTCTTCACGCCGTGGTTTCTCATCACATCACAGAGATTAAATGTTCCGGTCATATTGTTGTGGTAATACTCCAAAGGCTTAGCCACGGACTCACCAACAGCTTTCAGGCCTGCAAAATGAATAACGGAATCAATATCCTCTTTATCGAAAATCTCATTCATTGCTTCTTTATCAAGAATGTCTGCTTTATAGAAAGTCACTTTCTTTCCGGTAATCTGCTCTACACGCTCCAGCGCTTTCTCGCTGGAATTATAGAGGTTGTCCAGCACGACTACTTCATATCCTGCATTCAGCAGCTCGATACATGTATGGCTTCCAATATACCCTGCACCGCCTGTAACTAAAATTGACATCTGAAATCCTCCTTTAAAACCATAATCGTTTACGTCTGTAACGTTCCATTTTTACTATAACGCACTTACGCATACTTAGCAACAATTTCTTTCATTGTCTCCCATTTTGCTTCCATATCGGCTACCAATTTGAACTGGGTTCTTGCACGGTCTAAGTTATGGTTTTCTCTGTGTATTTTGAAGTATACATCGCCCTCCAGATAATCCGTCAGGAAGCGCATGCCGCACTCATAAGTCATAACTTTTGCGCCCATCGGAAGCATCTCAATTTCTTTTGCCGTAAGGCTTCCCTTACATCCCTCAATAAATCCTTTTGTGTAAATATCAAACAAGTCCATGCTGCAGGTTACTTTGTCCAAATCTATCTCATCCTCAGCAGCAGTGCTTGCACCAAAACGGATGCTGTCACCAAAGTCATTAATAGCCAATCCCGGCATAACAGTATCCAAATCGATAACGCACAGACCCTTTCCTGTCGCCTTATCAATCATGATATTGTTGAGCTTCGTGTCGTTGTGGGTTACACGCAGAGGAAGTTCCCCTGCCGCCTGCAGATCTCCCAATATATTTGCTGTCTCTTCATGGTCAAGTACAAACTGGATTTCTTTCTGTACGGAAGCCGCCCTTCCCATCACATCGGCTGCCAGCACTTCTTTAAATCTGGCAAATCTCTTCTTTGTGTCATGGAATCCCTCAATAGTCTCATGAAGCGTCTCAGCCGGATAGTCAGCCAGAAGGCTCTGAAAATCTCCAAATGCCAGCGCACTCGCATAGAAATCTTCCGGTTTTTCTACTGCATCATAGCTGAATGCATCTTCAATAAAGACATAAACTCTCCAATATTCTCCGATGCTGTCCACATAAAAGTTCTTTCCATCTTTTGTCAGGATGATGTTTAACGTTTCCCTCTCCGGATTTCCGCCTTTCTCAATGATAATTTTACGAAGGTAAGAAGTTACATTTACAACGTTTTCCATCAGTTCTACCGGTTTTGTAAAAATCTCTTTATTCATGCGCTGAAGGATATAATATTTCGTAGAACCATCTTCCAGGCGGCAGGTCACACGGTATGTATCATTGATATGCCCGCTTCCATACGGCTCATAAGTTTCCACGGTGCCTTCTAAAGCAAACTGCTGAACTGCCTCTTCAATCGCTTTGCATTTCTCATTTCTCTCCATTTTACTTTTCCTCCCATAAGTGCTGTGGATATAACCCACTGTCTTTCAATCCCTTAATTGCGTTTACGACAAACTCTTTATCCTCTTTGTAGGTCACGCCGTACCACCGATCCGCAGATTCTAACACTTCTACAGTAGCTTTTCCTTCATCCAACAGCTCATTTACGACCGAGGGAAGGAAAAATTCACATTTCAGCGGATTAGAAGCCATATTTGCTTCAAGGAACTTTGGAAATCTCTCTTTCAGTTCTTTTAAAAGGCTTGCAGAAAATCCCCAGAGATTCATAGATACGATACTGCCCGCCGGAATTGTCGTCCAGGTTGCCCCTTCATCTTCTGTATAGGCTGCCGTTCCGTCGGCTCTGCGCTCAATGCGTGTACGCTCGTTGATATCCGTCAGGAAGTTCTTCTCATCCGTCACACATACTCCCCTTGCCACATGCCCGTTGTCAGTCAATGTATTTTCCAGGATATATCCCACCATTGCATAGCGGTATTTGTCGTCATCCTCATGGTTTGCCAGATAATCGTAAATCATCTGATATGCGTTCTTTCCGTAATAATCATCTGCATTGATTACAGCAAACGGACCATCGATAGCATTCAGGCAGCTCAGGATTGCATGTCCTGTTCCATATGGTTTCACACGTCCTTCCGGCACGGAATATCCCTCTGGCAGATTCGTCAGCTCCTGATATACATATTCTACCTCTATATGCTTCTGCATCCTGTCGCCAATCACCGCTTTAAAGTCCGCTTCATTTTCTTTCTTAATAATAAACACGACTTTCTCAAATCCTGCCCGGATAGCATCATAAATGGAAAAGTCAATGATAATATGCCCTTCATTATCAATCGGGTCAATCTGCTTAAGCCCCCCGTAACGGCTTCCCATGCCTGCCGCCATAATCACTAACACTGGTTTCTTCATTTTTTCCCCCTTCTTAACGCATTGCCGCGTCGTCTTTTCTGTCTCTTCTACAAAGGGCAGGAACCGCAGTCCCTGCCCCCTTGTGGCTATTCAGCCTACGCTACATCTCATACCATATGATTTCGTTTGCTTCCATCTTCAATTCAAAACTGGAACCGTCGCCACGATAGACCGTTGTCTCCTGCGGCTCATACGTATTATTGACTACACAGTATTTCCCGTTTTCCACATAAGCATGAACTTCTACATTGTAATTTGAGCTGAACCACTTATACAGATGCTCCTCATCATGGGAACTCCACAGGATAGACCGATACAACATACGGCTGTTTTCAAAGCTGTAAGGCAGACCGCACATATATACGGCGCGTCCTTTTCCAAATTCATTTACAGCCAGGCGTACTCTCTTGCCTTTCTGTACCAGGATCTTCGCTCCCTCCAGTGCATAAATGCTCTTTAAGTTCTCGCCAAAATCAATCTCATCGCTGCTGTCTTCTGTGATAAAGTGCTCATGACTCTCCCAATTATACTTATCATACCCAAGTGTGAAACCTGTCTCTTCCTCCACGCCCAGCACATTTGCAAGCTGGAAGAAGTGGCCGTTTGCCTGATGTGCCGTCGGTTCACCGATACCGATAAAGCCGCCGCCGTTATAGACAAATTTCCGAACAGCTGCTGAAATTTCAGGATTTACCCACCATTCACCGCCTGTATGGGCTGTATCTGCATCGCCTACATTAATGATAACATCAATGTCATCCAAAAGCTTTGCATCATCCAGAATATCCTGGAAACTGATAAACTTCACATCAAACGGAGCGCCGGAAAGCGCCTCTACAACTCCCGCGTAGAAATAGTTCTCTTTCTGATAAAGCGCATGATGTACCATATGATTTCCCCAGGCGCGCATCTTACCCCAGCAGTTCAATACAGCTACTTTCTTCACACAATAAGGAACACATCCCTTAATATTGTCATACAGCGTACGGAACTCATCTGTGACAGATTTTACGTAATCAATAAATTCTGGGAAATCCAGCGCAAGTTTTAAGTATCCGCCGTATCCGATACGGTCAATTGGCTTACGCAGGATAGCCCGCCTTGCAGTTACCCAGTTAATCTTTGCCTCTTTTACCGGGTCTCCCCCTTCATGAAACACGTCCGGGAAGAAATACGGGAGAAGGCGTCCTTCGGTATATTTCACGCCCTTGATATCACTAATTAACCGAAGCGTAGAGCCATTCCCTACACTGCCCACAATAGCATCCAGTCCGATTTCTTCAAATCCCTCCAGGAATGGTTCTGTCCCAATCCAGTGATCACCCAGGAACATCATAGCCTCTTTCCCGCATTCATGGGTAATGTCCACCATCTCCTTAGCAATCCTCCGAACCTCCCGGCGCTGGAATGCCTGGAAATCCTGGAACTCTTTTGTCGGAACACGGTACTGGTTGTTATAATAGCCCTGGTCAATGATAAACTCAGGCCGGAATTTATATCCAACCTCTTTCTCAAACTGCTCCAGAATATATGGGCTGACCGACGCGGAATACCCATACCAGTCTACATATTTTTCCCTTGCCATCTCATCAAACAACAAAGTGAATTGGTGAAAAAATGTAGTAAAACGAAGCACATTCACATATGGATGATCCTCAATAAATTTACGAAGCCGTTTCATCGTATAATCATGAGTTTTCGGCTGGCGCACATCAAACGTAATCTGATGCTCCACACCCTGCCAGTCATTTGTCACTGCATTGTACATATGCACCGGATCCCACATGATATATGCCAGGAAACTGACTGTATATTCATGAAAAGCCTCCGTCTGAATGGTAACATCACCATCTTCCTCAGAATAGCTCCACTTTTCCACAGGCACTACTTCGCCTGTAGTACGGTCCACGACTTCCCACCAGCGCCTGATATCATCTCTGCTGTTCGGCGTGAGCATATCAGGATAAAGTCCCTTCATCAGATGAATTTTCAGTACATCGCCATCTGCTGTATAGAACGGCGTCATGACATACACCTGCTGTATCTCCTCGGGATTTTCCAATGCCCACTGATTATCTTTTCTGGTGGTATAATAAGTGGAATAAATTTTAGCATCTACATCACAGAGTTCTTTTGGAAAATCTGTACCGTCACAATCGCGGATAGCATCTGCTCCCCATTCCTCCATTAGTTCCAGAGTCTGTGGAATTACATCTAAGTCGGTGGGTATCGTTACCCTGCCTTTCTGCTGGTTCATATAAAATCCTCCTGTATATGGTTTCCCATTTACTTATATTGTCTATTGTAAAGTCCAAGCAGGACAAGCAGACCTGCAAGCCCGGCTAACATCATCAAAAGTCCGGTAGGACCAATATTCCTCTGTCCCACAACAACCAGTGCAACACATGCAATGAACACAACTGCTGCGAGGATTCCAATTAAAAGGTTCTTTGAATATTCACTCATACCGCATCCTCCTTATCCTTTCAGTCCGCCCACTGTCATACCTTCTGTCAACTGTTTCTGAACGCACATGTATAAAATCAATGTCGGCAGCATAACGAGAACCAGACCTGCATACATCCTTCCGTACTGCACTGCCGATTTCTGGGCAGCCATCAGATTCATCAAACCTACCGGAAGCGTCTTAAGCGTCGGTTTTGTCAGCATCGTCATGGAAATAATGTACTCATTCCAGAATGACAGGAAGTTAAACAGGATAATGGTGATAATACTTGGCTTTGCCATCGGGAAAATGACCTGAATCATTGTCCTGAAGTATCCTGCTCCGTCCACATAAGCTGCTTCTTCATAATCCTTTGCCAGAGATTTAAAATATCCGGACAGCAGATAAATGGTAAACGGAAGCGCTGTAGACGCATAAATCAGCGCCAGTATAAACAAGTTGTTCAAAAAGAACCCATGTCCAAGCGTACTCTGAAGAAAACTGTCTGCGTCAACAAGCATCAGGAAAATCGGCACAACAATGTAGTTCACATTGATAAACAACCCTGCCATAAAAAGAACATTCCAGAATCTGCTGGTTTTAAATTTAAATCTTGCCAAAACATAAGCCGCCGGAAGCGAAATAATAATCAACAGCCCGATCCCGAGCGCCGTTACAATTACAGAATTCAGCATATAAGAACCCATGTCCGCTTCCTGCCATGCCTGGACGAAGTTTTCAAAATGCAGCCCATTCGGAAGTGTCCAGGGACTGCCATAAAACTGCTCATTCTCCTTAAGTGAAGCCATAAATACCCAGGCGATAGGAACGATAATCGTAATAGCCAGAATGATTAATACGACATAAATACCGATTTTTCCCGCCTTCGACGTCTGTTTGATTGCTCCTGTATCTTTCTTGCTCATTCCCATCCCCCCTTAAAATTCAATCTCTTCACGCTTCGTAACAGCATTGATGATGCCTGCCAGTGCAAAGGAGAATATAAACACGACAGAACCAATCGCCATACCGTATCCGTAAGAGGAATTCGTATATGCTTCCAGATACATATAACTCAGAAATACATGAGAAGAACCATTTGGATTTCCCTGTGTCATGGCCTTTACGAAAAGGAAGCTCATGTTAATCGTACTGATAATGAAGAACGTCAGCGTCGTCCTGATATTTGTCCACACCAGCGGAAGAGTCAGTGAGAAAAACTGTTTGATTTTTCCTGCGCCTTCCAGACTGGCAGACTCATAAATGCTCTCAGATACATTCGCCATACTTGCCATATACATAACCATGTAATATCCGATTGCCTGCCAGATCATAGCAATCACAAGACTGTACATAACAACTTTAGAACTTCCCAGCCACTGGATTTCCTCGCCTCTGAAAAGATTCAAAAAAGAATTCAGCAGTCCGACCTCCGGCCTGTAAATAGCCGAGAAGATTGCACTGATAACAACTACGGAGAGAATATTCGGGATATAGAAAATAATCCTGAAAAAATTCTGTCCTTTGATTTTCTCCCTTGTCAAAATGGCCGCAAAGATAAGCGCCAGGGAAAATGTCACAATCGTTACAAGCACAATCAGAAGCACCGTATTCTGGAATGAGTTGTAGAATTTATCACTCTTAAACAGCGTCTGAAAATTCTGCAGTCCTACAAAAGTTTTATCCGCCGTGTAACCGCCCCATTTATACATAGACATACGGAACACATCTATTGTAGGATAAATCATAAAAATCAAAAACAAAATCACTGCGGGGGCAAGGCAAGTGACTATAAATCTCCCTCTACCTTTCGTTCGTTGCATTAACCCATCTCCAATCTTTCCTGATATTGTGTTTAAAGAAAAGCGGCCAGTGCATAAAGAGTTTATCCACCGGCCGCCTTACCGCCTTACTTCTGCCTTAAGGGCAGACAGTACACTATTTCATTACTCTTTTAAAGCGCCTCTTAATGCATCGCTGTCAGTCTTAATCTGCTCAACCCATGCGTCCTTTGTTGTATCTCCGGTTACCAGAGAGTTTACTGGGTCAAAGAATGATGTACGAACAGTGATACCCTCAACCGGATCTGTTGTAGCAAATGCGTCCATAACTGCAACTGCGCCTGTATCATAGATGCTGTAGTACAGCTTAGCGTCGCCTTCCAGTTTGTCAGACATACCTACGATTGGCTGAATAGCATTAGATGCTGCAAAGATATCTGCTGCTGCATCTGAGTACAGGAATGCGATAAATGCTTTACCTGCATCCTGGTTCTCGGAACCTGCCGGCATCCAAACCTGCTCGAAGAATGTGTAAGAAGCTCTCTCACCGCCTTCTGTAACTGCCGGAAGTGCTGTGAAGCCCCACTCAAAGCCGTCTGCACGAGGTGCCTCAGCCATCTCGCCAATTACCCAGTTTCCGTTCGGCATAAAGATTGCCTTGTCATCCAGAACTAACTGCTGATTCATCTGGAAGTCATTGTCATTTGCCTGTGAAGGTGTGCTTGCATGTGTGTAAGAAGCAAGCTTCTCAATGATATCAAATACCTGTTTTGCACCGTCAGTATCCCATACGCCCTCGCCATATTTCAGAGCGCTGTTGAATGTATCGGTGTCAGTTGCCTCATGAAGCAGTGCATAGAAGAATGCATCAAAGTATCCGGTTGTCGGATATGTAAACAGCGCGATATCTTCTGCTTTTGCTTTCTCTCCCAGTTCCCACATCTCATCCCATGTCTGAGGAACTTCCCAGCCTTTGGTCTTCAGCAGGTTTGCATCATAGAACAGTCCGCATGGGCTGTAGAACATCGGCATCAGATACACATTACCATCGCCGTATGGCTGTGTGATGGTGTTCTCTGTGAATCCCGGGAGAATCTTATCCCCAACTTTTACGTCCTCACCCGGTACTGTCATCTCCAGAACGTCTGTCAGATTTACAAGGTTGTTGTCCTTTGTAAATGTCTCTGTAAGTGCTGATTCAGCGCCAACAGAACGGCAGATTACGTCAGGATAATTGCCGGCTTTCATATCCGGTGTGATAACATCCTCAAGCTGCTTGTCAACTGTTAACTCAACAGTAACGCCCGGGTTAGCTGCTTCGAAAGCTGCCTTTACATCTTCCCACATCTGAGCGCCGTATGCAGTCTCAACAGCTGCAACTTTTACGGTTCCGCTTAACTCTGAAGCCGGAGCTTCTGTATCTGCAGGAGCTTCTGTATCAGCTGCTTCCTCTGTATCTGCTGCTTCCGTGTCAGCCGGAGCCTCTGTGTCAGCCGGAGCTTCCGTCCCCTCTGTAGCAGCCGGAGCCTCTGTCTCTTTCTTGCCGCTGTCACCGCAGGCAACAAGACCGAAAGCCATAACTCCTGCCATTGTTAAGCAAAGTACCTTTTTCAGTTTCATAGCATATCCTCCTTTTAAAATGAGGGGACAGGATGTCCCCTTTGGTATATATATATACAATACTCATTTTTCTCCTGCATTTCTAGCCTTATTTTGCTTATTTTTTTATATATATTGCTGTTTTGCTATTTTTGTGGTATTATACAAACTATGAAACCTGCTTTCGGGATTAAGAACGCGTTTTCCGTCATTTCTTTTAATTTGGGAACGGTTTTTGAGTTTTTTTATAGACGCTTTACCCAATCCCGGCAGCAACGGCAGGATATCTGCTTTGACTTTTTCACTACGATAATGGACATATGTATTTTTTCACACGACAAGATTACTAATAACGAAGAAAGGAAACGCATCTATGGGAAACCTGAAATACCAGTTAAAACAGATTCCGGGCAGCAGCGCTATCGTACATCTTCTTTACGTTACTTCATCAAAATATGAGGGTGACTGGCCCAGCCTGAAACATTCCCATTATTTTACAGAACTGTTTTATGTAAGGGACGGAAGCGGAGAATTTGTTGTTGAAAACGTGTCCTTCTCTATCAAAAAGGATGACCTTATCATTGTCAATCCCAACATCCTCCACACCGAGGTATCCCTCGGCTCCCCTCCCCTCGAATATATCACCTTAGGTGTAGACGGCCTGAGCTTTTCTTTTTCTGACAACAGGGATTACATGGTATTTAACTGCCGGGAACAAAAAAATGACTTGCTCTTTTATTTCAATTCCATGCTTTTTGAACTCGAACGCAAAGAAACAGGCTATCAGGAAATATGTAAAGACATGCTGGATATTCTGACGATCCGTCTGCAGCGTCTTACAAATTCGCCTTTTGAAATCATGGTTTCCCAACGCCCCAACAGGGAATGTGCCAAAATTAAACGCTACATTGATTCCAATTATCAGGACAATATCACCCTGGACAGCCTGGCTGCAATGGCCCACCTGAACAAATATTACTTTGTCCACACATTTACAAAATGCTATGGGCTTTCCCCTATCAATTATCTGAACGAGCGGCGAATTGAAGTAAGCAAGGCTCTCCTTGCCAGCACCGACCACTGCATCGCAGAAATCGCACAATTATCGGGATTTTCCTCCCAGAGCTATTTCGCGCAAAGTTTCAAAAAGAGCAGCGGCATGACAGCCGGTGCATACCGCAAACTTGTAAAAAGGAAAGACTGAGGGAGAATCTGCTGCCCGCAGATTCCCCCGGCCTTTCCTTTTTATTTTATACCTCAAAACCACTGCAAAGGTGTCTATTTTTATACTTATCTATTTCCGCCTCAGGAAATCCGGTATCTGTATCTCTCTCACCGGAACATTGCTCTCCGGCGTCTTAAGCTTCCCAAGAGATGGATTCATCGGCTTAACTGTCGGATTTACTGCATTGTTCCTCTGGAATATACTTCCCGTCGGCGTCTCCGGAACTACTGCTTCTGCAAATTCCGCTACTTTTTTCTTTGGAGATGCCATGCTGCCTACAGATGGCTGCGTCGCCGTAGCGGAATCCAGTCCTGTAGCAATTACTGTGATACTTGCCTCGTCGGTGTATGTATCATCATACATCGCGCCGAAAATAATATTTGCTTCATCGCCTGCCAGCTCTTGTACATAGCTTGCCGCGTCGTTTGCATCCATAAGAGAAATATCTCCCGAAATATTAATGATTACATGAGACGCACCCTCAATCGTAGTCTCCAGAAGCGGGCTGGAAACTGCCTGCTTCACTGCTTCCAGCGCCTTATCGTCGCCTTTGGCATGTCCGATTCCGATATGGGCGATACCCTTTCCGGTCATAACTGTCTGTACATCTGCAAAATCAAGATTGATAAGCGCCGGAAGGTTAATCAAATCCGTAATGCCCTGTACTGCCTGCTGCAGTACTTCATCTGCTTTTTTCAAAGCCTCCGGCATGGTTGTCCTGCGGTCTACGATTTCAAGAAGTTTATCATTCGGAATCACAATCAGGGTATCTACATTCTCTTTCAGCTTTTCAATCCCTGAGAGCGCATTATTCATACGCGTCCTTGATTCGAAACGGAACGGCTTCGTCACTACGCCTACTGTAAGAATACCCATTTCTTTCGCAATACCTGCAACTACAGGCGCCGCCCCGGTTCCGGTTCCGCCTCCCATACCGCATGTGACGAATACCATGTCAGCCCCCTGGACTACCTGCTTAATATCCTCTGCGCTTTCTTCTGCAGCCTGCTCTCCGACCTGGGGACGTGCGCCCGCGCCCAGCCCCTTCGTCAGCTTCTCGCCTATTTGGATTGTCGTGGGAGCTTTGCAGAGAGCCAACGCTTGTTTATCTGTATTTACGCCGACAAACTCTACTCCTCCGATTGTCTCGTCTACCATCCTATTTACTGCATTGTTGCCTGCACCGCCAACGCCAATTACTATAATTTTTGCGGCTGATTCGGCTTCATTCGTCATTATTTCTAACAAGAGTATTTCCTCCTTCTCACATCTGTATCAAATCCAAAGCTGTCTACAGCTCGGGCAGTAGAGGCCCCGGCATGTCAAGAACCCGCAAAAAAGCGCGGGAATTAACCACATTTCCTATATCATATAAGTTTTTCAAAAATTAATCAAGTCTATTTTATAAATTCATGGAAAATTCAAATCTCTGTAATGATTTAATTGCTATCCGCATAGACTGTACATTGACGGCATAACTCCATGTAGACAGCAAATTATTTATTTCAAAATATACGCTCCTGTATACGGGTCAATATAACCATAACCATCCGTAATCACTTTCCCATCCTCATCCGTATATTGATAACCATCCACGTTTGGCGTCGTATTACCATTTTTATCCGTATAAATCGGAGTTCCATCTGCATCTGTAGAAAATGTTCCGTCCGATTCAGAATACGCTGCTCCTGTACCCACGTCCCCACTCTCGGTCTCACTCTCAGACTCTCTCTCTGTTTCTGCCTCGTCTTCTTCCGGTTTTTTCGGTTTTTCCACCTCCAGTGTCTCCTCAGTCTCTCCCTTTTTAAATGTGACAGTCTGTGAATCTGAAGAATATCCTTCCATATGCAGGACTCCCTCTTTCTGTTTTACCTTTTCATATACGGATTTCAAAACCATAAGCTTGTCCTCCATATCCATATTCTTCCCCAGCTTCACCCGCATATTCTCAAAATACAGCGTAATTTCCTGCTTTTTATCAAATTTAATTTCCTTCGGCACCAGCTCATTTTTATTCAAAATCTTCGTAATATCCACTACCGCATCAAAGACTTCCTGGTTTGCAGCCTCCTCAGCCGTCATACCTGACGCCTCCATGCTTTTTTCACTTCCTGTCTCTGCCTCTTCTTTCTTACTGTCTGTTTCCGGCACATTCCCTGCCCTGACAGGTATCTTCTCATATTTTATTGGCTTCGTAATCGTCACACCGGTAATTTTCGGAATATTTTCACGCAGCTTTTTCGAAACTTCTACAATCAGTCCATCCCTGTCAAAATATATATAATCTGTACCGTTTAGAAAATATCCCACCTCTGGTTTTTCATATACCCGTATTTCTACTTCAGACGGCGAAAGCATTTCCACCTCCACAGAACTGAGAAACGGAAGCTCTTCTTCCACCCTGGAATCATCTTTATATTTCCACATAAGATACAATGTATTTTTGCACAGTCCATCCTGCATCACAGCATTCTGGATATCTGTGGATGAATATATGGAATTTCCACTAATCTTCATATGGCGAACCCTAAAAAGCCCAAAAACCACAAGCGCCGCCAGCACGGCAATCCCTGCCAGCGCGCCTATGATTTTTCCTATTCTTCTTCGCTTTTTTCCATAGGTGGTTATCTCTTTCATTTCTTCCTCTTTCTGACGCGCTTCACAGCACGCCTATATCATCCGGATATCCGCCCCCAGCGCCCTCATATCACGGCAGATGTCCTCGTATCCTCTCTGGATGTAATGGCAGCCCTCTATCCGTGTCCTGCCTTCAGCTGCAGCTCCTGCAATCACAAGCGCCGCTCCGCCCCTCAGCTCCGGCGCCGCCACTGTCTCTCCATGCAGCCTGACAGTGCCTTGTATCCTTGCTTCCTGCCCGCAGATACTAATATCTGCTCCCATCTTTGCCAATTCCCCCGCTGTACGGAAGCGTGCCTCAAACACGCTCTCCTGGATTCGGCTCTCCCCGTCTGCCAGACAGAGCGCCGCCATCACCTGCGATTGAAGATCTGTAGGAAACCCGGGATGAGGCGCCGTCCGAAGCATCGGAAGAGCTTTCACGGCCGCTCTTGCGTCAACCCGCATTCCTTCCGGCATCCGCTCTATCCTGGCGCCCATCCGCTCTGCTGCTGAAATCACATTTTCCATCTGCTCCTGGGGAGCCTCACGCAGCATACATCTTCCTCTGGAAGCAATTGCCGCCATCAGGTAAGTTCCCGTCACAATCCTATCCGGCATCAACACAAACTCACTATCCGAAAGTTCCCTGACTCCGTCAATCCTTATCCGCTCCGTGCCCGCACCCCGGATTTTCGCTCCCATACCATTCAGAAAGCGGCATAGTTCGATGATTTCCGGTTCTCTTGCCCCTCCCCTGATTTCTGTCGTTCCCTCCGCCAGCACTGCCGCTAAAATGACATTTTCGGTAGCGCCGACACTTGGAAACCGCAGGGAAATCCGGCTTCCGCAAAGCCTGCTGCTCTTTCCGGCCAGGCATCCGCAGCCTTCCTGAATCTCCGCCCGCATCTGGTGCAGCGCATCCACATGCATATCAATGGGCCGTTCTCCAATCGTACATCCTCCGGGATAAGGAATCTCCGCTCTGCCTTCCCTTCCTAAAAGCGCCCCCAGAAAAATTACCGAGCAGCGCATTTTCTCCCCCAGTTCCTCCGGAACACATGGCTTATTCAGCCCTTTTGCATCAATACACAGTGTATTCCCACTCTGTGAGACGCTGCATCCCATTTCTTCCAGAATTTTTATCATATGCATAACATCCGAAATCCTCGGACAGTTATGCAGCACTGTCGTGCCTCTGTGCAGAACCACACCGGCCAGAATCGGCAATGCCGCATTTTTTGAGCCCTGAATCACGACTTCGCCATCCAGGGGATGACCGCCATAAATTTCTATACAAGCCAAATGCATTTCCTCCGATAAATCAGCCCTTATAAATTATATCTATGCAGTGATTCTACTTTTGCCACCGGCTCACTGAAAGTACCAGTCCCATCTCTGAGAGCAGGAACAGTACCGAAGTTCCGCCGTAGCTGATAAACGGAAGGGTAATGCCTGTATTCGGAATCGTGTTTGTCACCACGGCCACGTTCAGCATGACCTGGATTGCGATATGTCCCATCACTCCCGCCGCAACCAGCGCGCCAAACAAATCCGATGCATGGGTGGCAACCACCATGAACCGCCAAATTAATATCATGAATACCAAAACGAGTATGGCAGCGCCTGCCAGCCCCAATTCTTCACAGATAATTGAAAAAATCATATCATTCTGCGCTTCCGGTACAAATCCCAGCTTCTGGATGCTGCCCCCCATTCCCTTGCCGAACAGCCCTCCCGAGCCAATAGCATACAACCCTTGTATAGTCTGAAAACCTTTTTCAAAATTCTCAGGATTCCTCCATATTTGCAGCCGCTCCAGACGATAGGACTCCAGGCTCAGAAAAATCCCGATAAATCCCACTCCGCTACATCCCATCCATACAAATGGCAGATACTTCGGATTGGATACAAATCCCATAATTGCAGCAATTCCCAGGATAATAATCGCTGTACTCAGATTGTTTGTTCCTACCAGTCCCACAATCGGAAGTACCATCCCAAGCACAATTCCCAAAGACAGGATGCTGTTCTTCCTCTGCTTCTGACGGCTCACCATATATGCAAGGAACAGAATCACCGCGAGCTTCGCAAACTCCGAAGGCTGGAACGAAAGCGGTCCCAGAGCAAGCCATCGCTTCGAACCATTGTAGGAACTGCCAGCCACCAACACCAGGCTTGAAAGAGCCAGAGACACCAGATATCCCGGAACTGCCAGCCCCGCCAGCATATGGTAATCCACGCAGGATAGGACATACATTGCCGCCACCCCAAGCACTGTGGCAAAAAGCTGTTTCTTTAAATAGTAGGCAGAATCATCAAATTTGACCTGCCCATTATAGGCACTTGTGCTATAGAGCATGACAAGCCCGAATCCCACCAGAAACAATACAAGTATCATCAGTGTATAATCCAGCCTTTTGGCTGTTCTATCCACAGAACCACCCCTTCCGGCCCTCTGAAACAGCAGGCCGCCGGGAGCTTTGCCACCGATACGGCTGCTGCTATTTACAGATTCCTCACATACTCTTTAAATTTTCTCCCCCGCACCTCATAGCTTGGGAACATATCCCAGCTTGCACATGCCGGTGAAAGAAGCACTGCATCGCCGCTCTCTGCACGTTCTGCGCAGATTTTCACGGCCTCTTCGAGCGTATCTGCAAATAAAATATTATCAAAGCCGCAAGTTCTTGCCGCCCTGGCAATCTTCTCCCTGGTTTCTCCTAAAAGAACCAGATATTTCACTTTTCCGTCAAAGGATAAAATCCATTCATCATAAGAGGATTCCTTATCATACCCTCCGCCAATTAGAAACGTCGGGCGGTCCATTGCCTGAATGCCTTTGATTGCCGCATCCGGGTTCGTCCCCTTAGAGTCATTATAATATACCACGCCATTTTTCTCCGTGACATATTCAATCCTGTGCTCCACTGCCTGAAACTGCTTCACTGCCATGCAGATTTCCTCCGCCGGAACTCCGTAACTAAGCGCCATTCCCGCCGCCGCCATCACGTTTTCATAATTGTGCCTTCCCGGCAGGTTCAGTTCGCTGACATGGCAGATCACTGTCTTTTTTTCACCGTTTCTGTATGTAATCCTGCCTTCCTCCAGATAAATCCCCTGTTCTAATGTACGCAGGCTGCTAAAGAATAATACCTGGCATTTCAGAGTTTTTCCAAACTCCCGGAGCGCCTCATCCTCATAGTTCAGGACGCAGGTATCCTCTTCTCCCTGGTTCTTTGCAATGCTTTCCTTTACCCGGATATATTCTTCCATCGTATGGTGCCTGTTCAAGTGATCCGGCGTGATATTCAAAATCGCGCTCACCTTCGGCCGGAAAGTATCTATCGTCTCCAGCTGGAAACTGCTGATTTCCGCCACTGTCACTGATTCCTCATCTGTCTCCAATGCCACTCCGGTATAGGGCGTCCCAATATTTCCCACCACAAACACCGATTCCTGATGCAGGCTCATGATTTCCCCCAACAGGCTTGTCGTGGTCGTTTTTCCGTTTGTCCCCGTTATCGCCAGCACATTCCCTTTACTGTTCGCATACGCCAGCTCTACCTCTCCCCAAATGGGAATTCCCCGGTCCCTCAACATATTTACTGCCGGAATATCTATCGGTACGCCAGGGCTTAATACTGCCAAATCCAACTCATCCAGCACCTCCTCCGGCAAATCGCCAATCAAGATCCTTGCTGGGATATCCTTCCCCAATTTTTCTTTTACCTGTTCCGGCTCTGTTTTCACATTTCCATCATATATCACCGGTTCCGCACCTTTTTTATACAGCAAAGCCGCTGCGCCGATTCCGCTCAGCCCTGTTCCGAATACCAGTACCTTTTTATCTTTTAATTCCATTTTTTCCCTCCTGTTTCCTGACTTAGTAGGACAATATCATAAGCCCCGCCATACACAGCAGCGCCGTAATCACGGTAAATACCGTCACGACCCTTGTCTCAGACCAACCGCAGAGTTCAAAATGATGATGAATAGGCGCCATTTTAAAGAATCTTTTTCCGCCTGTTTTCTTAAAATACGTCACCTGGATCATGACAGAAAGTACCTCGACCAGATAGATCAGCCCTACAATCACAATAATCCACGGAATCCTGAGGATATATGCGCTTCCGGCCACAAAACCTCCCAGAGCCAGGGAACCGGTATCACCCATAAACACCTGTGCCGGGTGCACATTAAAAAGCAAAAATCCTAGCAGCGCGCCCGTCACTGCAGCCGTAATCGGTTCGATCCCTCCCCCGAATACCGCAGAAACCACGGTGAAAAATACCGCCACCATCACCGTAACTCCGGTAGCCAGGCCATCCAGCCCGTCCGTAAAGTTTACGCCGTTCACAGTTCCGATTACTGCTATGTACACAAGCGGCACGGTAATCCACTTACAGTCAAAATACTCCCCGCCGCTAAATGGAATCAGCACGGTAAGAAAACTATCGTCCACCATCAGCATGTATGCCAGGAATACCGTCGTCACAACAATCTGCCCCGCCATCTTCTGCATCGGGTACAGCCCGTCTGAACGCTTCATTACGACTTTCAGATAGTCATCCAGAAAACCGATAATCCCAAACCCCACAGTCAGAAAGAGTACCGGAACAATATTGGGATACTGCCTGATAAAGAGCAGGGAGGTCACTACGATCACCATCAGGATAATCAGTCCGCCCATAGTCGGGGTCCCGGCCTTTTTCAGATGGGACTGTACTCCCTCCTTCCTCTCTGTCTGTCCTATCTTCAGTCTCCGCAGAAACGGAATCACAAAGGGACTCAATGCTACGCTGATTGCGAATGCTGTCAGCAATGGAATTACTACTTCTGTACCTAAAATCATTTCGCACCTCTTCGCTTTTTATTCAAGTGTGCCGTTTTTCTCCGCACATTTGGTATTAGTATAATTCTTTTCGCCCCATTAATCAACCATTATTTGCCTCAGTTTCCTCTTCAGTGCTTTCCGGAGCGTCATTTTCCACTCCCAGATAGGGAAGGATGTTCTTGTAAATATCCTGTATTACCGGCGCCGCAATAATTCCCCCATAATACAGCCCCTGTGGATTATTGATAACACACAGCCCGATTACCTGCGGATTTGATGCCGGTGCAAATCCTAAAAACGAGGATATATATTTGTTTGCGCTTCGCGGAAGTGTCTCTGAAGTAGCCGTTTTCCCTCCAATATGATACCCTTCAAGAAACGCATTTTTTCCCGAACCTCCATCCACTACCTGTTCCAATATGTAGCGCATAGTCTCTGAAGTCCCCTCTGATACAATCTGGTCTCCCAGCGGATACTGCAGCTTTTCATACAGGGTTCCCTCGTCATCCCTCACTTCCACACCAAAATGAGGCGTAATCCTCCGTCCTCCATTAATAATAGAACTTGCCGTAGTAATCAGCTGCATCGGAGTAATCTGGAACGACTGGCCAAAAGAAACTGTCGCCAGCTCTACCTGCCCCATATTTTCTTTCTTATGCATGATAGTAGCGGCCTCCCCCGGAAGGTCTACTCCTGTCTTTCCTTTCAGTCCAAACTTTTCAAAATAGTGATAATAGTTATCAATCCCCAATCGCAGCCCTACTTCGATAAATACCGGATTACAGGAGTTCATCGTCCCCTGTACAAAATCCTCCGCACCGTGTCCGCCGACTTTATGGCAGCGTATGCGCCTGTCCTCCACGATTTTAAAACCAGGACAGCTAAATCTGTCTTTTAAAGAAACCACGCCTTCCTCCAGCCCAGCGGCAGCCGTTATGATTTTAAACGTAGACCCCGGCTCATAAGTATCGTTAATGCAGCCATTCCGCCACATACGGTTCAGCGCATCCTGCTTTTCTTCCGCGCTCATACCGGAAGTGTCTGTATTTAATGTAAACGGATCATTTAAGTCAAACTCCGGCACATTCACCATCGCCAGGATTTCCCCATTGTATGGGCGCATCAGGATAATAGACACGGAGTCCGCCTGCTTCTGCTGCATCACCCGGTACGCCGCCTGTTCTACATACTTCTGGATATTTGCATCCAGGCTGATATGCAGGTTCTTGCCGTTTACCGGTTCCTGGCGGCTTTCGCCCGCATCCGGCAGCTCCACACCGCGGGCATCCGTCAATGTCAGGATTTTTCCCGGTTCTCCCTGCAGTACCTCATCATACTTTACCTCCAGCCCGACAATCCCCTGGTTATCGCTCCCTGTGAATCCCAAAACCTTCGAAGCCAGTGAACCATATGGATAATACCTTTTGAAGTCCTCATCTACCTTCACTCCTGCCAAATCATATTCCCGTATTCTGTCCCCTACTTCTTTTTCCACATTTGTTTTTACCCGTTCAATAGAGCTAACCTTTTCCACACGTTTTCTGACATCTTCTTCCGGAATCTCCAGTTCCTTTGCCAGTATCTGAATAATCTTTTCCGGCTCTTTTATCTGACTGTGGATAACCGAAATGGTACACACTGTCTTATTCGCCGCCAGCACATTCCCGCATGCATCAATAATTTTTCCCCTCGCCGCCTTAATGTCTCTTTCCCTCTCATGAAGCTGCTCTGCTTTCTCGCTGTAATACTCTGACTGCGTGAGCATCAGAAATCCCAGTCTTCCAATCAGAAACGACAGCACCGAAAAACAGATGAGAAAAACCACCAGGATTTTCTTTTTGTGGAATGTTTTCATCCTCTGCAGCGCGCCCTCTTCTGCTTTCTGCCTTGCAGAAAATGATAGTTTCATAAACAAAAACCTCATAAAAGCTTTGTTATAAGTATATCTCAGCTTTTATGAGGTTATGTATGCTTCTTTATTCCAGCCCTAAATCTTCACTTGTGACTCCTCCGGCTCCATCCATTCCTTCAGAATTCCCGTCGTTCTCCGGGGGCGGCGCAGCGATATCCGGATTATCGGCAGGCTGTTCTTCTGCCTGGATAGCGTTTCCGTTTTCGTCTGTCTCCGGTTCAGTTTCTATCACGTTTCCATTTTCGTCCGTCTCCGGCTCTGTTTCTATCACGTTTCCATTTTCGTCCGTCTCTGGCTCCTGTGTCTCCACCTGCCGTCCGATTTCGGCTTCTTCTCTTGTAATCCCGATGTTATTCAGCTCCTCGTCTGTTACTTCCTCTGTCGGATAAATATTCAGATACGGCAGGATTTCCTGCAGGATTTTTCGTGCGATGATATGGGCATATCCGCCGGTAGACTGGTCAGCCACATTCGGCTCATCCACAACTACATAAATAACCACCTGCGGATCATCTATTGGAACGCATCCGATGAAAGAAACCAGATATTTCCCTTCCCACCGCTTTCCTGTCTCCGGATTAATCTTTTCTGCCGTTCCTGTTTTTCCGCCTACCCGGTAGCCCGGAACTTTCGCCTTTCTTCCCGTACCTTCCCGCACTCCTGCCTCCAGTGCTTCCCTGAGTATCGAAGATGTCCTGGCTGAAATCGGCTGGAGCATCAGCAGCGGTTCCACACTTTTCGCCACTCCTCCATTTGCATCCAACACCTGCCTTACCAAATGCGGCTGATAATAGTAACCGCCGTTTACAACTGCTGAAAATGCTGCAAACTCCTGTACCATCGTACATGTAAATCCCTGTCCAAAACTGTTTGTAGCTAGCTCTACCTCATGCATCCCTTCCCTTGTATAAACATTCCCTGTGCTTTCGTTCGGAAGGTCTATTCCCGTAACACGCCCAAAATTGAACAGCCTCTGGTATTTGCAGAAATTTTCGACTCCCAGCCGAAACCCTATTTCCATCAACGCATCGTTACAGGAATTCTTAATAGCGTCAATCACAGTTTCTTCCCCATGTCCATAGATATTGTCGCACTTGATTTTCCAGTCTGCAACCTGTCTTCCGCCGTCACAGATAAACATTTCATCTCCGGTAAGCGCTCCTGTTTCCAACGCGGAAGATACCGTAATTGGTTTAAACGTAGAACCGGGTTCAAATGCATCTGACACACAGAAGTTGCTCCACATCTCATTCATAATCTGAGAACGGAACTCGTTCCTCTCCTTTTCAACCTTTTGCTCAGCAGTCAACTTTTTTCCGGTTTCTGCATCTGTTTCTGCGGCTGCTTCCGTCTCCGTTTCTGTTGTCTGTCCTTCCGATTCTGCTTTTTCCCTCTCTTCTGCCTTTTTTTCTTCTTCTGCCCTCTTCTTCTCAACCCTCTGATCTATTTCTGCCTCAAGTTCTTCCTTTGTATACAGCCTGCTCATATCCTGCGGATTATTCAAATCAAATCCATGATTACTGGCCATCGCATAAATTTCACCCGTATTCGGGTTACCTACGATAACCCCCGTATTCTTACTGCCCTTTCCCTCCAATTCCCCGGACGTATCTGACACATACTCTTCATCAAATTCCTGAATATACTTTTCCACGATTTCCTGAATATTCACATCCAGGGTAGTGACAATCGTATTTCCATGTTCCGGTTCAATTACTGTGCGTTTCAGCTCTGAGTCTTCGTTCAAATATCCGTACTCCCTGCCGTTGACACCGTTCAGTACATCAGAATAATATGCCTCTAGTCCACAAATACCGTCATTCGCATTATTAGAAAAACCTATGACATTGCTTGCCATTGTATTCATCGGATACTTCCGTATATAATACTCCTCAAACCAGACCCCCTGGATTTTCTGCCTTTTTTCGATTTCTTCCTTCGACAGCCCCGAATTTTCTCCTGGTGATGCATACTCCTCAAAGGCTTTCTTTTTTTCAAGAGTAATCCCCCGCGCCAAAACCTGGTACTGGCTTGTTTTCGTGTTCTCATCTGTCAGCCGCTTTCTGATATCCGCCTCGTCCAGTTCAAAAATCTCCACCAGTGCATGAACCGTGGGTTCCAGAAACCCTTTTCCGTTATTTAGTTCCAGGCAGTCCATAACTACGTTATAGACTTTCTCACTCTGAGCCAGCACATTTCCGTTGGTATCCTGGATATCTCCCCGGCGGTAAGGAATCGCCCGGCTGTCATATTGCTGCTGGGACAGTACCTGCTTCGTATAAGTATCGCCGCTCTTTGCTGTAATAAGCGCAATCTTAATATTTAACCCTACTAAAATGAATAAAATAAATGCAAACAAAACCATCAGCTTTATCTGCATTTTTTTTGTAAATTTCCTATCTTTTCTCTTTTTTCTTCCTGCCACATTCTCACCTGCTACTCTATGGGGACATCATCATACTGGCGGACATAATCACTGTCCTGCACATCATATGTAATAATCTGTCCCTGATTTGCATATATCATCCCAAACTTGCTAATCGCAATATTCTTTACTTCATCTAGGTCCACGGAAGCCGCCGCTTTTTCATAAGCAGCATCATTCTCCATTTTAAGCTTGGAAATCTGGCTCTCCAGAGCTGCAATCCTCTTCCTGTAAGCTGTATTATCAGCCTGAGGCTGCAGATACCCTACGCACACAAAGACAGTAACTGCAGCTGCTATAAAAAGAAAAAATACATATTTCAAATTCAGCTGCAATGCCTTTTCACGGTTTCTGCTCGTCTTTTTGCTCACGGAAGGTCTTGCTTTCTCCTTCCTCCGCGGAATATTTTCCTCTCTCTCCGGAACCCGTACAACGTTTCCTTCTATATAAGAATCCATTCTGTAATTATAGTCTTTCTTGCTGTATCCTGCTTTTCTCCCCATTTTTTACCTCCCCGGTTCTTCTTCTGCCTCATCCTGCCTATGCCTCCAGGGGCGCTCTCCGCTCAAACACACGCAGCTTTGAACTCTTTGCCCGCTTATTCTCCTCCAGCTCCGCCACTCCCGGTACAATAGGCTTCCTGGTAACTACCCTGCCCTTCGATGCTCTCCCACATACACACACCGGAAAATTTTTCGGACATATGCACGGATTTTCATTCCTGCGGAAACTGTTTTTCACGATTCTATCCTCCAGGGAATGGAACGTAATCACACAGATGCGTCCATTTTCCCTCAGCAACTCTATCATACCGTCCAGAGAATTTTCCAGAACCTCCAGTTCCCTGTTCAGTTCAATCCGTATCGCCTGGAATGTTTTTTTGGCCGGGTGTCCGCCTACCGCCCGGATTTTCATCGGTATTGCCGCTTTTATTATTTGAATTAACTCCCCAGTCGTTTCAATTTCTTTGTTCTGCCTCGCACTCACAATGTGCTTTGCAATATTCTTCGCAAACTTGTCCTCTCCGTAATCCCGGATAATCCGGTATAATTCTGTCTCACTGTATCCGTTCACGATATCTCTTGCAGTCATCTCCTGACGCTGATCCATCCGCATATCAAGCGGAGCGTCCTCCCTGTAAGTGAAGCCGCGGTCTGCCGTATCCAGTTGGTAGGAGGATACTCCCAAATCCAAAACAATTCCATCTACTGCCGCAATCCCCATCGCGGCTAACTCTTTTCGCATATCGCAGTAATTGCTGCGTATGACTGTTACTTTATCTCCAAACTCCCCTAAGCGCTTTTTTGCAGCCTCGATAGCCGCCGCGTCCTGGTCAATCCCTATCAGGCGTCCTTTATCAGACAGTCTCCTGCATATTTCATAAGAATGACCGCCGCCGCCCAGCGTTCCATCCACATAGATTCCATCCGGCCGGATATCCAGCGCCTCTATTGTCTCATCCAATAAGACAGATTTGTGTTCAAATCCCATACTTTCCTCCCCAGGTTATATGCCTAAACCTAAATCCGTCATCTGCTCTGCGATATCATCCATATCGTCGTAAGAACTGTTCTCGATCCATTTAGACTTACTCCAGATCTCAATCCGATTCAGCATGCCGGCAAGCACTACATCTTTTTCCAGACAAGCAAATCCCCTCAGCGTCTGCGGCAAGAGAACCCTCCCCTGCTTGTCCAACTCACACGGTGTAGCGCCCGATACAAAGAAACGTGAGAACTGCCTTGCGCTCTTGTTTGTAAGCGGTAATTTTTCCAGCTTTTCTTCAAAAGCAGCCCATCTGTCATTTGGGAACACAAACAGACAGCCGTCTAACCCTTTCGTGACTACAAATTCGTCGCCCAGTTCCTCGCGGAATCTGGAAGGGATGATTAGCCTGCCTTTGGTATCAATACTATGATTGTATTCTCCCATAAACATAACGACTCACCTGCTTTTGGGAAGATGCCCCCATTTGGCTCCACCTTCCTCCACTTTTCACCACTTATGTTACTATCATAGCATACTTTTCACAAAAAACAAGGAAAACTTTGCAAAATTATGCTGTCTCCGGGCACATAAAAAACAGGACGAACTCCCCTTTGGAGCCCGCCCTGTTTTTTATATTACATTTATTCATTTGTAAGTCCAATATACTCCGCAATCAAGGCATCTACCAAAAGGCTTTGTTGATATGCCTCATCTGCCTTCTTATCTTTTACCATCTGATTCAGGCTTGTACGCTCTTTTTCAATCCTTATCTTCAAATCTTCAATTCTTTTCACATTCATCACCTGTGCTTTCCACTATCTTTGCTTTTCTTCGTTTTACAGTGATTATAGCCGCTGAAACAACTACCAACACGACTGCCAGCACCTGCGAGACTGGTATTTCAGTTCCCGGAATCCAAAGCTGGTCAGTACGCAGTCCTTCAATCCAGGCACGCCCCAGCCCATATCCCAGCAGATACAGACAAAATACTTCTCCGTCGAACTTCTTGCGCTTTGTGTAAACTGCCAAAAGTACAAGAACCATGAGATTCCAAAGGGATTCATAAAGAAAGGTCGGATGTACCTGAATATACTGCACACCGCCGGCTGTCCTCAGATTCTCCATCATCTCTGGCGTCACATCCCAGGAATATACCGCGTCCAGCGGAAGCTGCATGGCAAACAAATTATCTGTATATCCCCCGAAAGCCTCTCTGTTAAAGAAATTGCCCCATCGCCCTATAATCTGCCCCAAAACCAGCCCCACACTCGCCGTATCTGCAAGCTGCAGAAATTTCTGCTTTTTCATCCTGGCAAACATATAGACTGCCACAGCCCCTCCAATCACACCGCCGTAAATCGCCAGGCCGCCATGTCGCAAATTAAAGATTTCCAGAAGGTTATTTTTATAATTCTCCCATGCAAAAACCACATAGTAAGCTCTCGCCCCAATCAGTGCACAGAAAATTGCCAGCATCCCCATATCGAAATACAGATCCGGATTCTGTCCTGTCTTTTTCGCTGTGCGCATAGCAATCCACAGCCCCGCAAGCATCGCGGCAGCAATCGTAATTCCATAAAAAGCGATTTCAAATCCGAAGATACTGATACTTTTCCCTACATTCTCAAGATAAATCCCCAAATGCGGGAAGTTAATATTTTTATTCATGCTTTATCCCGCCTTTATACATTGAATCTGAATAAGATAACATCCCCATCCTTTACCACATAGTCTTTTCCTTCCAAACCTACCAGCCCTTTTTCCTTCGCCGCGGAATACGCGCCGCAGTCCAAAAGATCCTGGTAATTCACCACCTCCGCACGGATAAACCCCCGCTCAAAATCTGAGTGTATTTTCCCTGCCGCCTGGGGCGCTTTCGTACCTTTTTGAATCGTCCATGCCCGTGTTTCTGTCTCGCCCGCCGTTAGATAACTAATTAACCCAAGCAGACTATAACTTGCTTTTATCAGCTTTTCAAGCCCGGACTCCTCCAGCCCCAAATCCTCCAGAAACATCTTCTTCTCATCTTCTTCCAGCTCGGCAATTTCCTGCTCAATCTGAGCGCAAATAACAAAAACTTCGCTCCTGTTCTCCGCTGCAAATCCACGTACCTGCTGTACATACGAATTTGATATTCCGTCGTCTGCCAAATCTCCTTCCTGCACATTTGCCGCAAAAATTACCGGCTTACCGGTCAGCAGATTATATGTAGGAAGCCATGCCTCCTCCTCTTCATCTTCTGTCTCAAAATTAATTGCCATCTTTCCTTCCTCCAGCCACTCCTTCAGCCGGTTCAGAAAGTTCAGCTCTTTCGCAAGGGTTTTGTCATTTCTCGCACCCCTTGCAGTCTTCGCAGCCCTCCTCTCCAGAATCTCAATATCCGAGAAAATCAACTCCAGATTGATTGTTTCTATGTCCCGCATAGGATTAATGCTTCCATCTACATGAATAATATTTGTATCCTCAAAACAACGTACCACATGAACAATAGCGTCCACTTCCCGGATATTAGCCAGGAACTGGTTTCCGAGCCCTTCACCTTTCGATGCGCCTTTGACAAGCCCTGCAATGTCCACGAACTCAATAACTGCCGGAGTCACCTTTGCAGAATTATATAAGTCCGCAAGCTGCTGCAGCCTTCCATCCGGTACGGCAACAACGCCTACATTGGGGTCAATCGTGCAAAACGGATAATTTGCCGATTCTGCTCCCGCTTTTGTCAAAGAATTAAATAATGTACTTTTTCCCACATTGGGTAATCCTACGATTCCTAATTTCATTTGTAATTTCCTTTCCGGTATTGAAAAATCATCTTGCCTGGCGCTTCCTGCGTCTTTCATCTAAAGACAAAAATACATCTGTCAGCGCTCGTTTCCCATTTCCTTAACTTTCCTGCATTTCTTTTTTTCGTTAATCAGTGTATCACAGAAACCGACAAAAAATCAACCCTTTCGCCGGGGAACTCATCGACAGGGTTCGCCACAAACTGCACTATCCCGACTTTCTGCGACAACAAGCAGCCCTTTTCGAAAAAAAATCTCCGCTTTTTCTCCTTTTATCTCATTACTGACCCCCATAGGATTATCTCCTGCCAGCTCATAGTCTACAAGCGGATATTTAAACCCTGTCAGCGTCAGACCCTCTACCTGTCCTCCCAGCGCAAACAAAGATACATACTGACCGATGAGTTCCTGCCTCGAAAGTATCAGCGGTTTATCAATCACCCGTATCCTGTTCCACGGATCTGCGAGAAAGCAGGGAATCCCTTTTCTTTCCGGAATCGCCAGTACTCTGATATTCGACAAAAGATGATCCACCCGGCTTCCGGTGCCTCCAAGAATATAAATTTCATCACTTTTAAGTTCTATCGCCAATTCTACCGCAATCTGCGTATCTGTCTCATCTTTTTCCGAGGGATACGTATAGACAGGCACCTGAACATTCTCTTTAAAATATTCCAAATCCCCTTCCGTCGAGGAATCAAAGTCCCCTACAATATGCGTGGGTATCTTCCCTGCTTTCCGCAGAAAATGGATTCCCCTATCCGCCCCAATCAAAAAACTATATGCTTTCTCGTTTAAAAAAGAAAGAGCGAAATCAAAATCGATATCGCCCCCGCTGACAATTATTGACCTTTTCATCTATATTTCCTCATCAAATCCACAAATTCCGCCGTCCGCCGGGCGGGTTCCCCTCCGAACACAGCCGAACCTGCCACCAGAATATCTGCCCCGGCTTCCAGGACCTCTTCTGCGGTAGAAAGATTAATCCCTCCGTCCACTTCTATCCTTGTGTCCAGCCCGCGCTCCTCAATCATTTTCCGCATCTGCCTGATTTTCTGCGTACAGTAAGGAATATATTTCTGCCCTCCAAACCCCGGGTTTACAGACATCAGAAGCACCATATCTACTTTCTCCAGAACATAATCTAAAACGCCAAGACCTGTCGCCGGATTCAGCGCCACTCCTGCCTTCTTCCCAAGACTGTGAATAAACTCCACTGTGCGATCCAAATGAAGACACGCCTCTGCGTGAACCGTAATAATATCCGCGCCGCATGCTGCAAAATCCCCTATGTACCTGTCCGGCTCCGAAATCATCAAATGCACATCAAATACCTTGTCCGTGACGTCCCGAACCGCTTTGATTACAGGCATTCCAAAAGATATACTGGGAACAAAAATACCGTCCATCACATCGATGTGGATATACTGTGCGCCTGCATCCACAACCGCTGCAATCTCTTCACCCAGCTTTTTAAAATCCGCCGATAAAATTGAAGGCGCTAATATTTTCATCTTCCATACCTCCTTTTCTCTTTCAATTCTCCGTAAAGCTCCAGATAGCTGTCATATCTGTCCCGGCTGAAACGCCCGGCTTCCAGCGCCTGCTTTACCCCACAGTCCGGCTCATGGATGTGCATACAGCCCCCGAACCGGCAAAACGGCTCATATTCCATAAATTCCGGAAAAAAATCTTTTAGTTCTTCCTTCTCCATCCCTTCCAGATAGAGCGAACTAAATCCCGGCGTATCCATAATATAGGTGCCTGAAGCCACAGCAATCAATTCTGAATGACGGGTCGTGTGCTTCCCCCTGTCTATCTTCTCGCTGATTTTCCCTGTCTCCATCCGGGCCTCCGGCTGCAGAATGTTAATCAAAGACGATTTACCCACACCGGAAGGTCCGGCCACCGCGGTAGTCTTTCCGCTCAGAAGTGCACGGAGCCTATCCAGGCCCTCTTCCGTATGCGCGCTCAAAAAAAGCAGACGGCAGCCGCTTTTTCCATAAATCTCTTCCAACCGTTCCTGTTCTTCCAAAGAAGCCAAATCTTTTTTGTTAAAACAGATAACCGTATCTGTCTGCTGCCGCTGCATCATAATCAGAAACCTATCCAGAAGCCCAAGATTTGGCTGCGGCTTACACATAGCAAAAATCACCAGCGCCTGGTCTACATTTGCTACCTCCGGACGCACCAGTTGGTTCTTACGCGGAAGCATTTGAATGATATTTCCCTTTTTCCCTGTTTCATCCAGTACATCCAGTTCCACATCGTCCCCCACTAATGGTTTCCTTTTATCTTTCCTGAAAATTCCTTTTGCTTTACACTCATAAATTCCGGATTCTGCTACATGAACGTAGTAGAATCCGGCAATTCCTTTCACTATCTTACCATACATCTATTCGACATCCCTCATCGTTCCTGCACATTCAGTCCAAAGGACGGAACGTGATATTGTCATAGCGTATTGTTGTATTCTTACCATCATCATATGTGATAACCACATATCCTGTCCCTGTACTTCCCGATTCGCTCTCCCATTCCAGAAGATATGGGAATTCTACAGGTTCATTATCCACGATTGTCGTTGTCTTTCCGTCCTGCTCAATGGTAATCTTTACCTTCTCGCCATTATAAGCCTTGGGAAGCCCTTCCGGCAAATCCATCTTCACCTTGCAGGCATATGCCGCTTCAGCTGTTCCCGCGCCGGAATCATGATCCGGCAAATCTCCGATGCTCACTTCCAGCTCAATCGTTCCGCCCGCTGCCATCTCTGTCCCTTCGCTCACGCTCTGGCGCATAATCTGCCCTTCCGGATATTCAGAACTGTAACTCTCTATAATCTTTACATAAAGGCCAAGCCCCTCCAGGATTTCCCTGGCTTTCTCTGCAGTCTCACCGAGAACGGAAGGAACCTCTACCATTTCGTCTCCTTCTTCCGTCTGCGGCCCTTTGCTGATTACCACAACGGCTTTATCCCCTCCTCTGACAGATGTTCCCGATTCCGGTCTGGTAGACACTACCTTTCCCTCCTCCACTTCACTGTCATAGGCATAATCTGTATCTACCTGCAGCCCCAAAGCCCTAAGCTCCTGCTGTGCCTCTGTCAGGGACTTCCCTGATACATCCGGCATAGGTACTGTCTCTTCACCTTTACTGATATATACCACAACTTCCGTATTTACCGCTACATCTTCTCCAGCCTCCGGGCTCTGTTCCATAACTTCACCCTCACCATACTTTGACGACTCTTTTTCTCCGCCAAATTTAAGTCCCAGCCCAAACCCGTTCAGCTCATCCAGCGCCTCTGCACGCGTCATACCTTTCACATCCGGCACCTTCACGGTTTCCGCGCTGTTCACTGTCTCGGACTCTGTAGAAACCTCCGTTCCTTTTTTCTTTCCGCCTGTCAGGAATCCTATATCAATAAAGCCTGCCGCGCTCCCCACCAGTGTCAGGAAAATAGCCAGAATCAAGATTCCAATAACAATGCTCCCCACTGTCAGGAACTTTTCTGCCTTTTTATTTACACCGCTGTTATCCTCATCCATATCCTGATGGTAGCCGCCCTGCCTGTGCCTGCCTCCGTAAGCCTCACCTCCCGGATAATCCCCGTCCGGCTTCTGTCCATAGTACGTATGCCCGCTTTCCTGATAGACTCCTCGTCCCGGCTCATTCTCAGGCGTATCATCTGCTTTCACAGCTTTTCCGCTTTTAATCTGCTCCAGCTCTTCTTTCGATACCACTATCGTCTGCGCATGGGTCGCCAGCGGTGCAATCTGCACAAAATCCCCGTCCGGATTCACCAGAGATTCCTTCAAATCCCGGATAAGCTCCGCCATATCGTCATAACGCCTGTCCGGACTTTTCTGTGTACATTTATAGATAATCTGTACGATGCTTTTCGGCAAATCCGGCACATATTTCCGCGGAGACTGCATTTCTTCCTGAAGATGCTTAATAGCAATCGCCACCGTAGTATCCCCATCAAAAGGCACATGCCCGGTAAGCATCTCATACATAGTGATACCCAGCGAATAAATATCACTCTTATAATCGCTGTATCCGCCCCGAGCCTGCTCCGGAGAACTGTAGTGGACAGACCCCATCACGTTAGAATTAATCGTATTCGAGGACGCAGCCCGGGCAATCCCGAAGTCTGCCACCTTTACTTTCCCATCTGTAGAAATAATAATATTCTGAGGCTTCACATCCCGATGTACGATACTGTTATGGTGGGCTGCCTCCAGCCCCATAGATACCTGGATTGCAATGCTTGTCGCTTCACGCACCGCCAGCCGTCCCTTTTTCTCTATATACTCTTTCAGCGTGATGCCCTCTACCAGCTCCATCACGATAAACTGCACTCCATTATCGTCTCCTACATCATAGACATTTACGATATTCGGATGCGCCAGTCCTGCCGCAGACTGGGCTTCTACACGGAATTTCGAAATAAACGCACTGTCTGCGCGAAACTCCGGTTTCAATACCTTCACTGCCACAAAGCGATTCAATTTATGGTCTTTCGCTTTGTATACATCCGCCATGCCTCCGGCGCCTATCCTGTTTATAATTTCATAACGCTCCTGAACAAACATTCCTTCTTTTAACATCCTTCCACCTCACATGCCAACGGCTCGATTAACACTACCGCGATATTATCCCTTCCGCCATTCTGATTGGCACGCCCAATCAGCTGCAGCGCAATCTCTGGCAGGTCATGGCTGCCTGTCCTGATGATTTCTTTTATCTCCTCGTCCTCAAGCATATTGCTGAGTCCGTCAGAACACATCAGCACAGTATCGTCCTTTTCCAGCTTCATGTCAAAAAAGTCAATTGACACCCTGCTCCTCACTCCGACTGCCCGGGTAATAATGTTTTTATCCGGATGGTTCCTTGCCTGCTCTCTGTTAATCTCTCCCATCCGTACCATCTCTTCCACAAGAGAATGGTCTCGTGTAATCTGCTGTATTTCATCCCTAATCAGATAAAGGCGGCTGTCTCCCACATTCGCCACATATATGTAGTTCTCCACGACTGTCGCCACTACCACTGTAGTTCCCATCCCGGCAAGATTCTCATCCGAATTTGCTTTCTCCAGTACTTTCATATTTGCCGTCTCAATCGCCATCCTGATAATCTTAATAGGATTCCTTTCTCTGTTTGCACGGATGCTTTTCTGAATGATTTCCACCGTGTATCTTGAGGCAAAGTCACCCGCCCTATGTCCGCCCATGCCGTCTGCCACCACAAACAGATTTGGAAGATTGCCCACCGGCTCCTCAGACGCATAGACGAAATCCTGATTCATCATCCTTTTTTGCCCTACATCTGTAACGCAGCACGATTTCATTCCTCTTCCTCTCTTTCTTTTCGTACCATATTATGAACTTCTGTCATCCATATATCTCTTTCTAAGCTGTCCGCAGGCACCGTCAATGTCCCTGCCCATTTCCCTTCTTATAGTAACATTATTTCCGTATTTTTCAAGTTTATTTTTAAAATCCGCGATAACTTTCTTCCCTGACTGCACAAAATCCCGCTCTTTTATAGGGTTTACAGGAATCAGGTTCACATGGCAGTTCATACCCTCCAGCAGCTCCGCCAGCGATTCCGCATCTTCTGTACTGTCATTTATCCCGCCGACCAGGCTATACTCAAACGTCGTCCTCCTGCCTGTTTTCTCAAAATAATACCTGCATGCTTCCAGAACCTCACCCAGCTCATATCTGCATGCGATAGGCATCAGTTTCTTCCGCTTTTCCTGACCGGATGCATGAAGCGATAACGCCAGAGTAATCTGCAGCCCCTCTCCCGCCAGCTCCCGCATCTTCGGGACAATCCCACAGGTAGACAGGGTAATGTTCCGCTGACTGATATTCAGCCCCTGCCCATCGCTCAGCATACGGATGAATTTCACCACATTCTCATAATTGTCCAACGGTTCCCCTGTCCCCATAAGCACTAAATTCGAAACCCGCTCCCCTGAAATCTTCTGGATGCGGTATACTTCGTCGAGCATTTCTGAGACCGTCAGCTGCCTGGTCAGACCTCCGAGGGTTGAAGCACAAAAACGGCATCCCATACGGCATCCCACCTGGGTAGATATGCACACTGAGTTTCCATGCTTATATTTCATCAGCACACTTTCCACCACATTGCCGTCTGCCAGGCGGAACAAATACTTTTGCGTTCCATCTATCCGTGAAGTCAGCACCTCTGCCGGAACCAGGCAAGTATAACTGCAGATAGCAGACAGCCTGTCCCGAAGGCTTTTCGGCAGGTTCGTCATCTCATCAAACCCGTTTGCCAGCTTCTCATGTATCCATTGATACACCTGTTTTGCACGGAAAGATTTCTCTCCCAGACTTTCAAAAAAATTCTGCAGTTCTGCATAGTCCAGTGATTTTATATCTATCTTTTCCATCAATCAATCCTCTTTAGGCGGGCAATAAAAAATCCGTCCGATTCATTCACCCCCGGCAAAAGCTGTAAATATCCCGCTTTCGTAGTCTTTCCTTTTAATTCATCGCAAAGATAAGGCTCAATGCTTTCCAGCCGGAACGGATAATTTTCCAGGAACCATTTCACATTGTACTGATTCTCAGCCGCTGCTATGGTGCATGTACTATAAATCAGTACCCCCCCCTTTTTCACATATGCCTGTACCGTATCCAGGATTTTCCTTTGGAGCTTTACAATCTCTGTCTGCTTTGCAGGAGTCATCTTATATTTAATATCTGCTTTCTTTCCCATAACTCCCAGCCCGGAACAGGGAACATCGGCAATCAGGATATCCGCTTTCTCAACGGATTCCGCGTCAAACACCGTTGCGTCCATCAGCACGGCAGACATATTGATATTCCCTATGCGCTCTATATTCTCCTGCATGAGCTTTACCTTATAGTCTGTCACATCCCGAGCCTCCACGTACCCGCTGCCCCTCAGCATATCCGCCAGATGCAGGCTCTTTCCGCCCGGCGCCGCGCACACATCGATACAATAGCTGCCCCATCCGGGCGCCGCGATTTCTGCTGCCAGCATGGAACTGACGTCCTGCACCTGGAGCCATCCTTTCTTAAATGCTTCCACGGCTTTTATATAATTATAACCTCCGATATCCAGCGCATATTTCAGATAGGGATTCTCTTTGACCGTAATCCCCTGTGCCTTTAAACTCTCTACAATCTCCTCTTTTGACGCCTTGTCCAGATTGCAGCGAACAGAAGTCATTTTCTCCTGATGAGTATCAAGGCAGATTTTTTCCACCGTATCAAAATCATAAACTTCCAGCCACTCTTTCAAAATCCACTCTGGCATAGAATACGTAATAGAAAGGTACTCCAGCGGCTGGGATTCTGCCTGAGGATATACCACCTTATCCATATTGCGTGCTACGCTCCGCAGCACGCCGTTCACAAATCCTTTCAGGCTGAAGAATCCTTTTCTCTGCGCCAGCTTCACCCCTTCATTGCAGACCGCCGAATCTGGAACGCTGTCCATAAATTTGAGCTGGTACACTGACATCCGCAGAATTGTACGGATTGCAGGCTTCATGTTGGCCACGCTGACTGTAGAAAACCGCTCAATAATATAATCAATCAATATGAGATTCTCCAGGGTTCCTTCCGACACCCTGGAAATAAAAGCCCGGTCCCTTTTATCCAGGTACTGGTATTTCTCCAATACCTCCTGGAGCACAATATGGCTGTACTGTTCCTCTTCGAGAATTTCCATCAGAGCCGCCAGTATAATCTCCCGTATATTTACCACATCAGTCATTACGCCGTCTTCCTCCTGCTAAAACAAGCAGCCTCAAAAGCTGCAATACCGAGGCCGCAAGGCTTGCCACATAAGTCAGCGCTGCGGCAGTCAGAACTTTCTTTACCCCTGAATTCTCCGTATGCCCCAGCACCCCTGTGTCCTCCAGCAGCCTTACCGCCCGCCGGGACGCGTTCAGCTCCACTGGAAGCGTCACCAGCTGGAACACAACTGCCAGGCCAAACAGGATAATTCCCACTGTCGTCAACATCGGCAAAGAAGCAATCATTCCTATAAAGAATACAGGCCACGCCAGAGACGAACCGATATTTGCCGCCGGAACCAGTGTGCTCCGGAGAACAAGCGGAGCATAACGCTTCTGGTGCTGGATAGCATGGCCGCACTCATGAGCGGCTACCCCCACTGCCGCCACTGAAGCAGAATTATACGTTGAATCCGACAAGCGCAGCGTCTTACTTCTGGGATCATAGTGATCCGTCAGGTTCCCCGCCACATGGGAAATATTTACATCATAAATCCCCGCGCTGTGTAAAATGCGTGAAGCCGCCTGCGCCCCGGTCATTCCCGACATACTCCGCACTTTTGAATATTTCGCAAACGTCCCTTTCACCAGTGCGGAAGCCAGCAGGGAAAGAGCCAGGCCGATAAGCACAAAAATCATCGTAGGATCATAAAACATTCCCATACCGTACCGGAATCCGCCATAATAATAACCATAACTTAAGAACATAGCCGTGTCCCCTCCTCAATCTGATAGCCCCGCAGGAATGCTCCGGCATCCATGCGTTTCTTTCCTTCCAGCTGCAGTTCCCGAACCGCAAGCACTCCTCTGCCCGTCTGGATATACAGGCCGTCTTTTCCTGCAGCCGTTACAGTTCCCGGCGCTTCTCTTGTATCTTCCGTCAGGACATCCGCCTGCCATATCTTTAATGTTCTCCCATTCAGATGCGTATATGCACTTGGCCACGGATTCAGCCCGCGCACCAGCCGCTCGATTTCTGCCGCGCTCTTCTTCCAGTCAATCAGTCCCATATCCTTTTTCAGCATCTGCGCATAAGCAGTTGGCGACTCTCCCTGTTTCTTTGGCACTGCCGTCCCGGCCTCCAGCGCGTCCAAAGTCTCAAGCAGCAACTCTGCCCCCGCGTCGCTCAATTTCTCAAACAGGCTCCCTCCAGTCTCTTTTTCCTCCAGCGGAATCACTGCTTTCAGCAGCATATCCCCGGTATCCAGCCCTTCGTCCATCTGCATCGTCGTCACGCCTGATTCCTTTTCCCCATCGATAACTGCCCACTGTACAGGAGCCGCCCCCCGGTATTTCGGCAGCAGCGAGCCATGAACATTGATACAGCCATATTTCTTCATTTCCAGAATTTCTTTCGGAATCAGCTGTCCAAAAGCCACTACTACTATTACATCTGCTTCTATGCCCCGCAAAGTTTCAAGAGCCTCGCTGTCTCTTACACGTCTCGGCTGGAATACCGGAATTCCCGCTTCCAGCGCTACTTCCTTTACCGGTGTGGGACTCAGGGCTTTTCCTCTTCCTTTCGGCTTATCCGGCTGAGTCACCACCCCCGTCACCTCATGTCCTGAAGAAATCAGACGTTTCAATGTCTGCACTGCAAAGTCCGGTGTTCCCATAAAAATCACTTTCATTCTGTCACTCCTCTTCTTCTGGCTCCTGTGCCTCTGCATCAAGCAGTTCCCCTTCTACATGCTCCACATACATAACTCCATCCAGATGCTCGCACTCATGGCAGATGCACCGTGCCAGCAGCCCTTCTCCTTCCAGTATGAACGGTTCCATATTTTCGTCCAACGCTTCACATTTTACATAATTCGGCCTGGTCACCTCACCCATCTTTCCCGGAAGGCTTAGACATGCTTCCCTTCCATGCTGTTCCCCAGCAGTTTCCAGAATCCTGGGATTAATCAGCAGATACGGATCATCGCCTGTGACATCTATCACTACAATGCGTTTCAGCACGCCCACCTGGGGAGCGGCCAGCCCTACGCCTGAAGCCCCGTACATTGTCTCAAACATATCATCAATTAAGTCCCTGGTTCTGTCCGTCATTTCTTTCACTTCCCGGCACTTTTTTGCCAACACCTTATCTCCCATAATCCTGATTTCCCGAACTGCCATTTTTCTTTATCCTCCTTATACTCCCAGGCTTATTCCATGTCAAACAGGACATGGACTGTGCTATAGCCTTCATTCATCTCAATATATTGTTCCACCTTATGTTTTATCATAGTCAATATTTTGCGGTCATGGTACTTTAAATAAATCACTTTCCGGTAGATGTCATTGATTTTTGCCACCTGTTCGTCTACCGGCCCCATCACCTGCACCCGGCTTCTCTTTACCAGTACATCTATAAATTTTTTCAGATAATCCATCGCAAGCGCCAGATGCGCTTCGGACTCCGCCGCCCCATGAATAACCAGCATCCCGTCCACCGGCGGATATCCCGCCAGTTTCCGAAATAAAATCTCCTGCTCATAAAATCCCCTGTAATCCTGTGCAGCCGCCGCCCGGATGCTGTAGTTCTCCGGGTCATAAGTCTGTATAACGACCTGTCCCGGAAGGTTTCCCCGCCCCGCCCGGCCTGCCGCCTGTGTCAGAAGCTGGAAGGTCTTTTCCCCACAGCGGTAGTCATTCGCATGAAGCGACAAATCTGCCGCCAGCACGCCTGCCAGAGTCACTTTGGGAAAATCATGCCCTTTTACAATCATCTGCGTTCCTATCAGAATATCCGCATCCCCTGCCGCAAACTTTTCTAAAATTTTCTGATGCCCATGCTTTTCCCGTGTCGTATCCAAATCCATGCGCAGGATACGCGCCTCGGGAAATTCCTTCTGTACCAGTTCCTCTACCTGCTGGGTTCCCACACGAAATCCTCTCAGATAAACCGAACCACAGTCCGGGCACGTCTCCGGCTTCTTTGTCTCATATCCGCAATAGTGGCAAACAAGACGCCCATCCATATGCAGGGAAAGGGATACATCACAGTGGGGACATTTTATTGGCTGCCCGCAAGCCCTGCAGGACAGCACGCCGGAATATCCCCTGCGGTTCAGAAACAGCATCATCTGTTCTCCCCTCCCCAGCCGCTCTTCCATCCTGGCTTTCATGCTCCGGCTCAGAATAGAGCGGTTCCCAGCCTGCAGCTCTCTGCGCATATCCACAATCTCTACTTCAGGCATATGGCTTTCTTTCGCCCTTTTATCAATCGTAAACAGCATATATTCTCCTGTTTTCGCCCGATAATACGCATTCACAGATGGCGTCGCGGAACCAAGAACCACCTTTGCTCCCTCCATCTCTCCGCGCCGTATTGCCGTCTCCCGGGCATGATACCGGGGCGTTATCTCGCTCCGGTAACTGTCCTCATGCTCCTCATCTATGATAATAATGCCAAGGTTCTGGAACGGAGTAAACAGCGCAGAACGGGGACCTATCATCACATCGATCAGCCCTTCCCGCGCACGCTGGAACTGATCAAAACGTTCCCCTGCCGAAAGCCTGGAGTTCATGATGGAAATCCTCTCCCCAAATCTTCGGTAAAAACGCATGACCGTCTGATACGTCAAAGCTATTTCCGGAATCAAAACAATCGCCTGCTGCCGCTGACGGATAGCATGAGCAATCAGCTCCATATAAACCTCTGTCTTTCCGCACCCGGTCACCCCATGAATCAGGTAAACCTCTGTTTTCTTTTCCCACTCTCCAACAACCGCATCTACCACTGCCTGCTGTGCCTCATTTAGCTTTACCTGCCCTTCCCGGCTTTTCATACCCTGGACCGGATTCCTGTACACCGTACGTTTGACACATTCCAGAACGCCCTGTTCTTCCAGCAATTTCACCGCTGATGACGACACATTCAGTTTTCCACTAACAAACTCCATCGGAACCTCGCCGCCCCCCAGCAGCGCCTCCAGCAGCCGTGCCCTTGCCGTCTGGTGTTTCTTCCTATAAAATGCCAGCTTCTCTTCCGCCTCCGCTCTGCCCAGCAGCAGACGGACGCTTTTTTTTTCTTTTGGCTTTATCTTTTGTTTGACCGGAATCACCGTCTTCAACGCCTGAATCATCGTAGAACCATAATAATCCCGCATCCATCCCGCCAGCGCTATCAGACGGGATTCTACCGGACTGGCGTCCGTAACCGTTTCCAGAATTTCCTTCATCTTCTCAGGAGGATACTCCGCTTTGTCTGTAATCTCAATCACATAACCTTTCATCCTGCGGCTGCCCATCCCAAAAGGAACAGCCACCACCATGCCTACTTCCAAACTCTCCCGCATACTCTCCGGAATCCGGTACTGAAAACTGCGATCCAGCTTTTCATGGGAAATATCCACGATGATGTTTGCGTAAAGCTTCTCCATGCCGCCTCCGTCCTGATTAAATACCGGCTCACGCCTGGCTCTTCCTATCCTCTTCCAGTATTTCCCGAATCAGCACCCTCTCATCCATCGGATACTTTTTCCCTCTAATTTCCTGGTAATCCTCATGCCCTTTTCCTGCCAGCACAATCACATCCCCAGGCTCCCCGTGGTGAATCGCATAGGCGATAGCCTCTTTCCTGTCAGGTATCTCCACATACTTTCCATCTGTTTTCTCAATTCCCGTCCGTATATCTGCAATAATGTCCTCAGGGTTCTCAAAACGGGGATTATCCGAAGTAATGATTGTTAAATCTGCCAGCCGTCCCGACACCTCGCCCATCTCATACCGCCTCGCCTTTGCCCGGTTTCCCCCACAGCCAAAAAGGCATATCAGACGCCTGGGATGATATTCCTGCAGAGTCGTCAGCAAGCTCTCCAGACTCATGGCGTTATGAGCATAATCAATCATCAGTGTAAACTCATCCGATACTTTCACCATCTCAATCCTGCCTTTAACCCTGGCCTTTTTCAAAGCTTCAATAATATCTGTCTGGCTTACACCAAAATGTCTGCAGATCGCAATCGCAGTAAGGGAATTGTACACGCTGAACGTTCCCGGGATATCAATTTCCACATCCATGTCCAAAAGCCCTGCCACATGATAATCGATGCCCAAATATCCCGGACGCGCCACCATACGCGTGCGCTCTGCCCGCAAATCCGCCTTCTCCGAAAATCCAAACGTCTCTACCTCGCAGGTATGCCCCTCAAGCACTTGTGTGAGATGAGAGTCATCCGCATTAACGATTCCAATCCTGCACTGGCGGAACAATAGCCCTTTACATCGCATATAATCCTCAAAGCTCTCATGTTCCGCAGGTCCAATATGATCTGGCTGTATATTTGTAAAAATCCCTATTTCAAAGGAAATTCCGGCCGTGCGGCGCAGCATCAGTCCCTGAGATGAAACCTCCATAACCACACAGTCACAGCCTGCATCTACCATTTTCGAAAAATATTCCTGAATCGTACAGGATTCCGGTGTAGTATTTGTAGCCGGAACCACTGTATCTCCGATAATTGCTTCAATCGTACCAATCAGCCCTACCTTATGCCCTGCGGATTCCAAGATGGATTTCACCATATAAGTGGTGGTCGTCTTTCCTTTCGTTCCTGTAATCCCAATAACTTTCAGCTTTTCCGCCGGATATCCGAACCATGCCGCTGAAATCACAGCCATAGCATAACGGCTGTCCTTCACCTTTATTACCGTCACGCCTTCAGGAACCGGCACGGCCTCCTCTGTTACCAACACCCGCACGCCCTTTTCCACCACTTCCGGTACATATTTATGTCCGTCAACAACAGCTCCCCGGATACAGAAGAACAGAAACCCCTCTTCCACATGCCTCGAATCATTAGCAATCCCATTCACTTCTGCATCCACGCTGCCGCTTACACATTCATATTCCAATCTTTCAAGCAAATCCATCAGTTTCATAGCGTTACCTCCAATTTTGATAACCCGATTCCGTCATCCTATACCATATCACATTTGCTGTGCATTTTCAAATAAAACCGCATCCTCAAAATGCAGACAGGCAGCAAAAGTTTCTGCTGCCTGTCTTTATCTGTCTCCATATAACGTTTTATGCCTCTGCAGCGCTTTCGCCATCGCTCCCACTACCTCGTCAATGTCCATAGGCTTTGTGAGATGCTCATCCATACCGCTCTCCAAAGACAGACGCCTGTCATTTTCAAACGCATCCGCTGACAGAGCAATAATAGGGATGTGCGCCAGCTCAGGATTCCCAAGTCCCCGAATAGCCTCTGCCGCCTCTCTTCCGTCCATAACCGGCATCTGGATATCCATCAAAACAAGCGCATATTCACCCGGTTCAGACTTCTTCACCTTTTCAACTGCTATGCTTCCATTTTCTGCTATCTCTATACAAAATCCGGCTTTCTCCAAAATCTCCGTTTCAATTTCGACGTTAATCTCATTATCTTCCACCAAAAGGATCTTCCCGCTATTTAAGCACACCGCCACATCTTCCGGTGAAACTGCTGATACCAACTGCGTTTCCTGTATCCGAAGCCGGATAGTCACCGTAAATGTACTTCCCTTGCCAATTGCGCTGTCAACTTCTATCGTCCCCCCCATTATTTTCACAATATTCCTGGTAATCGCCAATCCCAGGCCAGTTCCGTAAATGCCGCTAAACGTCGTATTATTTTCCCGTTCAAAAGGCTCAAAAATGTGTTCCTGAAACTCTTTGCTGATTCCAATACCATTATCCGACACCACAAGCCGATATACCGCATAATCATTTGCCAGCTGCTCCCCTTCCACAACAGCCACACGCACTCTGCCGCCTTTTCCCGTATATTCCACTGCATTCCCCGCCAAATACTGAACAATCTGGCGCAGTTTATCTCTGTCGCTGTAAACATCAAGATGTTTCACACCTGTCAAATCTGTTTCAAAAGTTATCTTCTTTCCCGAAAAGCGCGGACTCAGCGCTCTTTCCACACTTTGCAGAATCTCACACAAATTACACTCTGCTTCTTCCACATGAACATCTTTCGTCTCTGTCCAGGATATTTCCAGTACTTTATCAACCAAATCAAGAAGCTGGCCGCTTGCCTCACCAATCTTATCAAGATATCTCTGTACCTCATCCCTGTTATCTATATGGTTCTTTGCAAGCGATGTAAAACCAGTAATCGCATTTAACGGCGTTCGTATATCGTGGGACATATTAGACAAAAATTTATTTTTCGCCTGAATCGCCAGATTTGCATTATTCAGCGCCCTCTCAAGAATCTGCAGCTGACGGCTCCTCTTTTCTGTCGCATCTCCCAGAAATACATAAAAAATATCTCCTACCGTTTCACTGCGGATAAAATGCCCATAATCTTCTATCCAGCGTATCTCCCCATCTCTCCGTACAATGCGGTATTCTACATAATCCAAATCATACTGGCTGGCAGCAATCTGTTCTTTGATACTTTCCTCTATCTCATCCAAATCTTCCAAATATACAAGCCCCCGAAAAGAGTTCCCCGTCATTTCCCGGAATTCTTTCAGCGTACTGCACTGGAAAATCCGAAGAAGCGCTTTATTGGCATAAACAATATCTTCTGCTTCGTTTGCACGATAAATCAAAAAACCTCCCGGCATCTCGTCCATAAATTTAATAACTTCATAAACTGTCCTGATATTCTGGGAATCCATCAGCAAAGATTCTGCATCTTTTTCACATTCTTCCATCAGGTTTTCTATATTTCTGCCACTGTTTTCTGAGATACTCAACAGAGTTAAGATATCTTCAATCAGGTTATGTACTGTTTTCTGTCCAATCACATCCATGTCCTCCCCAAGTCCTTAAGACAAATTTTAACATAAAACAAAAGAGCTGTCACCACTCATTTTCTTTATTACATAGATTGTTCTTGTTTACTCCATTCACAGCAGCCATAGATTTCCGGGCGAAAAAAAGCGGCTGCCAAAAATGGCTGCCGCCCTTGTAACAATTTTGCCCCCTATTTTCCCCACAAGCCTTTGATTTTACGATACACCTTGTGGAGCAGAGCTCCCGTCGTATACCTTTCCATCTGCTTTACCTCTTTCAGCAGCTCTTTCAATTCAACAATCTGCCACTCCTGTTCGCTGAGCTTTTCTGTCATGAACTCCACAATACTGTGATAAGAAAGTTCTTCTCCATCCCTCTCGAGCGCCCACAAATCATTTGCCAAATCTTCCATTTCCATACTGCAGCATAACACCTTCGCCGCGCCATTAGCGCCACGTTGGATTTCCTCCTTATCCTGCCATCTCTCCGTAATTCTACGGTTCGATTATAGTATGGAATTTTGATGGAAATTAATTCGTCGAAGCAATTGCAAAATTATAAATTGCCTGATATACTGCCGCCGTATAATGGATACCATCTACGGTTCCCGCCCCTGCTTTCACATTCCGTATCAGATTCTGTGTCATCAGATACGTATAACAGTCCAGATATGCCCCCGGGAATGCTGCCTGCAGGCTGGCGTTAAATGCCTTGATTGTGTTATTATTCACTGCTGTGGTATTGTAACCCCTTGCTTTTGCCAGCTTTGCCTCTATGGGATTCACAGACATAAAGTAAAATCTTGCTCCGGGATACTGGACAATCAGATTCTGATAATATGCAATATAGCTGCCAATATTACCCAAATCATTCACGCCCAGGTTAATAATGACCTTGGACTGCGGAGCCGCTTTCAACGCTTTTTTCAAAGTCCTTATCCCTTTTGTAGAAAACCATTGGTATCCTTCCCCTACTTTTCCGATATAAACATGGTTTCCTCCCACCGTATTTTTCATTCCTACTGTCCTGGAGTCTCCCACAAAAATGTACTGAGACGTTTCTTCCTTTGGATCTCCATCCTCAAAATGAACCACCGTACGCTTTCCGTTTTCATCCACGTAGTAGCCGTCCACCATTGTGTCCCTTACCAGCGTGCCGTCCTGGCCTACATAATAATCACCCACCCAGCAGTTTTTCTGCTGGACGCCGTTTTCATTAAAGTAATAGCGTACTTTCTGAATCGTCTGCCAGCCTGTGAGCGCTGCGCCTGTCCTTGCCGAAAAATAATAAGTCTTCTTCCCAATTGTCTGCCAGCCGGAAGTCAGCGCCCCCCGCGAGTTCAGATAGTATTTTTTTCCTTTATATTTTTTCAGCCCTGTCACACGGTACGATTTACTGTTAAAATAGTAAATCCTTTTCTTAATGGGCAGCCATACGCTTCTGGCATATTTCCCGTTGTGTGTATAACGGTATCGGTAACCTTTATCGGTTTTCACCCATTTTCCTTTTATCGGCGTTTTTGCCGATACCTGCTTTACCAAATTGAACGAGGCGGCCTCCGTCCTTAGTGTACCTCCGCCCAGACACAGAAAACATAAGAAAACCAACAAGCTGATTCTGATTCGCTTCATACTTATCACCACATCCCTAACTGTTACCTTTCTTTTACATTTTTGTTTCTTTTCTGTTTCATTATAACACGCTCGGTCTGGAAAATACAAGTAAAATATTGAAAACAAAAGGACCTCTGCCAATAAGCAAAAGTCCTTTCTGCCACTATTTTTTCGATTTTGAAATCAGATAATAAGGAACCGCTACAAACAGGATGCCGCCAATCATATTTCCTACAGTGACGATCAGCAGGTTATACAGACATCCCCCCATATTTACAGCCGCGCCGTTCGGATTCAGCAGACCTATCGTAAAAAACGTCATATTTGCAATGCTGTGCTCAAATCCGCATGTTACAAAAGTAACCACGCCGGCAACCGCCATAGCAATTTTTCCGCCTTCTGTTTTCATCTTAATGCTGCACCATACAGCCAGACACACACAGATATTACACAAAATTGCTTTCGCAAAAAGCTGCATCGGTTCGCCTGCTATCTTTGCTGCGGCCGCATTCGCCAAAAACGCCCCCACATCTCCTGTCGCAAGCCCTGTCAGGGTGAAAAGGCCTCCCCCCACTACAGAACCTATCAAATTTCCCAGATAGCACACAATCCAAAGCATCACAGCCTTTCCCCAGCTTACCTCTTTCTTTAATGCGCCGCATGCCATTACAAAGTTATTTCCTGTAAAAAGCTCTGCTCCCGCCATGATTACAAAACACAGCCCCACTGAAAACACAAGCCCGCAGACCAGCTTTGTAGAATAAGCGCCTCCTGCCGTAAAAGTACCGCCTACCACTCCCATCAGGATGCTTCCAAATGCTATGTACAACCCAGCCATAATAGAGGACATGACATATCCCAGCGGATTTTTCTCTAAAAGTCCCAGCTTATTTTTCGCTGCATTGCCCGCCGCCTGAAATTCGTCGCCAAACATAATAATACCTACCTTTCTTTTAGGAATCCTGTAAAAAAAGCGGGCTGCAAAGCGTCAAACGGCTTTGCAGTCCGCCGCAGCCTTTCAAAATTTAGAACAGGCCTGTAATTTTACCACTCTCGTCTACATCAATCTTCTCAGCAGCCGGAACCTTCGGCAGTCCTGGCATCGTCATGATTTCTCCGGTCAGCGCTACAATAAATCCTGCGCCTGCAGAAATCTTCAGGTTACGCACAGTTACCTCAAAATCAGTCGGAGCGCCCAGTTTTGTCTGGTCGTCTGTCAGGCTGTACTGTGTCTTTGCCACACAGATTGGACAGTTTCCAAATCCAAGATCCTCTAACTGTTTTGCCTGTTTCTGGGCATTTGCTGTCAGGACAACTCTCTTGCCGCCGTAAATCTTCTGAACGATAGCATTCAGCTTATCCTCAATGCTGCCTTCCAGCTCATAAGAGAATGTGAAATCGTTTGGCTGCTCTACCAGTTCCAGAACTTTCTCTGCCAGAGCCTTTCCGCCCTCGCCGCCTTTTGCCCATACTTCAGACAACGCTACATTTACACCAAGCTCTTTACACTTCGCCTCAACCAGATCCAACTCTGCCTTTGTATCTGTCGGGAATGCATTGATAGCAACTACACATGGCAGTTTATATACGTTCTTGATATTGCTTACGTGTTTCAGAAGGTTTGGAAGTCCTTTCTCCAGCGCCTCCAGGTTCTCATTATTCAGGTCGGCTTTTGCCACGCCGCCATTGTACTTCAGTGCACGTACAGTAGCTACGATAACGACTGCATTCGGTTTCAGCCCTGCCATGCGGCACTTGATATCCAGGAATTTCTCAGCTCCCAAATCTGCGCCGAATCCTGCTTCTGTGATGGTATAATCAGCCAGCTTCATAGCCATCCTCGTTGCTGTCACGGAGTTACATCCGTGTGCAATATTTGCAAACGGGCCGCCGTGTACGATTGCCGGAACGTGCTCCAGGGTCTGCACCAGGTTTGGTTTCAATGCATCTTTCAGAAGAGCTGTCATAGCGCCCTCTGCATGTAAATCACCGGCAGTAACCGGCTTCTGCTCTGACGGTTTGCCATATGTGTATCCGATAATGATTCTGGAAAGCCTCTTTTTCAAATCTGTAATATCGCTTGCCAGACAAAGAACTGCCATAATTTCAGATGCTACCGTGATATCGTAACCATCTTCCCTTGGCGTACCGTTTGTCCTGCCGCCCAGTCCGTCCACTACATTACGCAGCTGGCGGTCATTCATATCCACACATCTTCTCCAGGTAATTTTTCTCGGGTCAATGTTCAGGTCATTTCCCTGGAAAATATGGTTATCAATCATAGCTGCCAGCAGGTTATTTGCTGCGCCGATTGCATGGAAATCACCGGTAAAATGAAGATTAATATCCTCCATTGGAACTACCTGTGCATAACCGCCGCCTGCTGCGCCGCCTTTCACGCCAAATACAGGTCCCAGGGACGGCTCACGGAGCGCTACCATAACATTCTTTCCAAGTTTCTGCATACCGTCTGCCAGACCCACGGTCGTTGTTGTCTTGCCCTCTCCTGCAGGCGTCGGATTAATTGCCGTAACCAGGATCAGCTTGCCGTCAGCCTTGTCAGACTCTTTCAGCAGATTATAGTCGATTTTTGCTTTGTACTTTCCGTACTGCTCCAAATACTTCTCATCGATGCCGGCTTTTGCAGCGATTTCAGTAATTGGAGACATCGTTGTCTCCTGTGCGATTTCGATGTCTGATTTGTAACCCATGATAAAAATCTCCTTTCATTTTCCGCATTCCCAGCGGGATTTTACTGTTTTTGGGCAAAAAAATGCCGCGCAAAGTTAATGGACAAAAATATCCACAGTTTACGCAGTAGCGGAAGCAACATTATAACGCGGCGAACCTTCGTTCACAGAAAGTCTCCCTCTTCTGTGACACTTTACGTATAACGTCTACTCTACCAGGTTCTGATACATAAAAAGCAGCACTCTAAAATCTCGAATGCTGCCCAGACGGTCGACCCACATATAATTTTGATTTCCTTGTGGTACTCCACAACTATCCGTCAGTAATCAAAACCTTTTCTTTATGCTTCTTAATATACACCTGAAAGGCGGATTTGTCAAGGAATTATTACTGCCCCGCCAGCACTTCCCCCAGCGCCCTGCATGCATCCGCCGCTTCATCGTCCGGAGCCTCATTGCAGATTACACTCTCGCATACAAGTACCGCTCCCGCTTCCCGGCAGGTTTCCTCCCAGTCCCGCATCCATTCTCCATCGCCCCATCCGTATGAGCCAAAGAGAGCCACTTTCTTTCCTCCAAGTTTTTCACGGCAGGATGAAAACATAGGCTCAAATTCTGTATCCTCCAGCTCCTCGCATCCCATAGAAGGACAGCCAAATGCGATGGCATCTTGCTCCTCTATCATGGAGGCATCAAAGCTGTCCGGCGTATATAGCGCCGCATCCGCGCCCTTTTGCCTCGCTCCTTCCAGAACAGCGTTTGCCATCTCCTCTGTGTTTCCTGTCCCACTCCAATATACAACTGCAATTTTCCCCATACTTCTACCTGTCCTTTCTTTTTATCGTTCTATCGCCGGTTTTCTATAAACCAAATTCCCCGCTGCAAGCAGTCATCCGGCTCGCTGCCCACGGGAATAAATTCCTGAAAATCCCCCCTCTAAACAGCTACTGCAAGCCGCTCCATTCCCTCTCCCCTGACCCAATTACTATAATAAATATCCGTGCATTTTTTATATTTACCAAATAAACGTTTTGCTCCCTCTTCATCTCCATATACTTTCCAATACCCTGTACATTTGCAGTTTCCCGCCCTGTTTTCGATAAAGCCTCTCACATCCTCCGGCGGATACCCTAGGAATAAACCGATTTCATGTGGAAACTCCCTGTTCTCTCTAAGCCGTTCCATCAGACGGACTAAACAGCGTTCCGGCTTCCCTGCATCATATCCATAATCCCCCAACAGAGAAACCGTGTCTCTATTCGAAAAATCCCGCTTTAAATAGCTTGGGCGGTACAGGTAAATCAATACCTTCTGCTCATAATATTTGATCGGCAGCACACGGATTCCCCTGGAGGCCAGCAGACGGTTCAGATGCCTGATCTCTTTTTGCAGCTCCTTCTTTGCCTGATAAGGACAGGTAAAAAGATTCCCTGTTTTCATTCCTGCCAGAGTAGGTGCGCAGTGCTGTATAATCATTTCTTCTGACATATTCTCCTCCATTCAGACACTCAAATCTTTTCTTCTATTTTTCCCTTCCCCAAAATGATTATGCGTGTTCCTTTAAAATCTTTTTTAATGCCGCCATAGAACTGGAATGGGAACGTGCAATTACAGTTTCCTTCCCTTTTGTCCCATCCAAAGCACAACGTACCATCTTATGGCATGTAGTATTTGTAAACAACACCAGCAGGTCTGGATTTCCAATCTTTCTTTTCAACCCATCCTTCATTCTTGTAAAAACTTTTACACTGCATCCATATTCCCGGCACAAATCTTTATATTTCCTTTCCATGCACTCATTCCCTCCGACAATAACAACACTCATACATGACCTCCTTTTGGTTAGCATCAGCTAACCACTAGCAAAAAAGCAGCTCAGCTATCTATTGCTTCTTAATTTGACTTCCCTGCCATTTTCCAGTGCGGGCTTTCTCATTAGAAGATGCCATATATAGCTGAACTGTACTTTTTATATTTCTTTCTTTCCGTGGCAGCACGCACCGCAGCTCCCGCAGTCACATCCACAGGAGGATTTCCCCTGCTTTCTGTCCTTCACCATCTTTACAATGATGAGACACACCGCCAAAACGAGAACGGCGCTGATAAGAATTGTAGCCAAATTTCCCATAATCCAGGATAACATTTTCCCCTCCTTTGCCATCACGCAACAGAACGTGCCTTTTTCGCGCTGAGCGTCTTTGCTTCACTATAGGGACGAAACAGCATAAACAGCATAAATATCACAACTGCCAGAGCTGCTATTACTCCCACTGGATTTCCCTCTCCCATAAAAAGCATTCCAAACTGGTAAACTGCCAGGGAAACTGCATAAGCGAACCCGCATTGGTATCCGACAGCAAACCATGTCCACTTTGCACTATTCATCTCCCGCTTAATAGCGCCGATTGCCGCAAAGCAGGGCGCACACAGAAGATTAAATATCAGGAATGAATATCCGGCAAGCTGAGTCATTCCCTCAAAGTCTAACACGCCAAACACGCCCACAACCTCTTCCTTTGCAACCAGTCCCATAATGGTAGCAATCGCCGCTTTAATACTTCCAAATCCAAGCGGTGCAAAAATCCAGCAGATTGCGCCCCCAATGATACCTAAAATACTACTCTCAAGCTCCATATCCGGATCAAATACAAATGCACCGTCCACAAATCCGAAAACAGAACCTGCCCATATAAGAATAGATGAAAGAAGAATAATTGTTCCTGCTTTTTTGATAAATGAACTTGCCCGCTCCCACATGGAACGTAATACATTTCCTGCTGTCGGCCAGTGATATGCCGGAAGCTCCATAACAAACGGCGCCGGATCGCCTGCAAACATTCTCGTCTTTTTCAGCATGATACCTGAAATAATTACTGCCGCAATTCCCACAAAGTACGCGCTGGGCGCTACCCACCATGCGCCGCCGAACAGAGCTGCCGCAATAAGGGCGATAATCGGAAGCTTTGCCCCGCACGGGATAAATGTAGTCGTCATAATCGTCATCCGTCGGTCACGCTCATTTTCAATCGTTCTGGAAGCCATGACGCCAGGAACGCCGCACCCTGTTCCAATCAGCATCGGGATAAAAGACTTACCTGACAAACCGAACTTGCGGAACACCCTGTCAAGCACAAATGCAATCCTGGACATATAGCCGCACGCTTCCAAAAACGCCAACAGAATAAACAGCACCAGCATCTGAGGAACAAAGCCCAGAACTGCGCCAACGCCACCGACAATACCATCCAGCAGCAATCCTGTCAGCCACTCCGCACAATTCACTGCATCTAAGACATTTTCAACCAAAACCGGAATACTCGGAACCCATACCCCATAAGCAGAGGTATCCGGCACATCGCTGCTTTCCAATGCCTCATCCACCAGTTCGGAAATGTCAAAGCCTTCTTCCGCCAAAGAATCTGCATAAGAACCATATGCCTCCTCAAAAGCGCCAAAGTCTGCTTCTTCTACCGCCCCCTGGACATCTTCTGCACCAATCACTCCAGCTTCTGCCGCACTGTTTACCATATTTTTCAGCTCATCGGTAAACACATACTGTTCTGCATATGTATTCATATCTTCTTCATAATCCGCCGTCCCTATACCAAACAGATGCCAGCCATCGCCAAATACCCCGTCATTCACCCAGTCCGTGGCAAACGTCCCCACTGTTGATACCGCAAGGTAATACACCAAAAACATAACCGCCGCAAAAATTGGCAGCGCCGCAAACCTGTTTGTCACTATTTTGTCAATTTTATCGGAAACAGAGAGTTTTCCTGATGATTTCTTTTTATAACATCCTTTGATCACAGATGCAATATAAAGATAGCGCTCATTGGTGATGATACTCTCTGCATCATCGTCACACTCCTTTTCTGCCGCCTGAATATCCGCTTCGATATGCTCCAAAACACCTTTTTCAATCCCAATCTGCTCCAGAACCTTATCGTCCCGCTCAAAAATCTTAATCGCATACCAGCGCTGCTGTTCTTCCGGCATATGATGTACCGCTGCTTCTTCAATGTGGGCAAGCGCATGCTCCACTGCGCCCGAAAAGGTATGCATCGGAATTGTCCTCCCGCCCTTCGCAGCCTTGACTGCCGTCTCCGCAGCCTCCACAACTCCTGTCCCTTTCAATGCCGAAATCTCAACCACCGGGCATCCCAGTTCCCTGGATAATTCTTTGATATGAATCTTATCCCCGTTCTTTTCTACAATATCCATCATGTTAACAGCTACCACTACCGGGATTCCCAGCTCTGTCAATTGCGTAGTCAAATACAAATTCCTCTCCAGGTTTGTACCGTCCACAATATTCAAAATCGCATTCGGACGCTCTTGAATCAGATAATTCCTGGCGACCACTTCCTCCAGAGTATACGGAGAAAGAGAATAAATTCCCGGTAAATCCGTAATGATAATTCCATCATGTTTTTTCAATTTCCCCTCTTTTTTCTCAACCGTTACGCCCGGCCAGTTTCCCACAAACTGATTGGAACCGGTAAGCGCATTAAACAGAGTGGTTTTCCCACAGTTGGGATTTCCTGCAAGTGCAATTCTCAAATCCATAATTCTCTTCCTTTCTTTATATTATTCTTTCTGTCCCCTGTCTTTTCCTTTGCAAATTAGCCCATGCTAACATTGCCTCTAAAAAATAATGGGAAGCCCCCATGTCCTATTACTCGACCTCTATCATCTCCGCGTCGGCTTTCCGAAGCGAAAGCTCGTATCCCCGTACCGTTACCTCCACCGGATCTCCCAAAGGCGCAACCTTCCGTATGTAGACTTCTACGCCCTTCGTAATCCCCATGTCCATAATCCGCCGTTTTACCGCCCCTTCTCCATGAAGCTTAACAACTTTCACCCTATCTCCAATCTTCACCTGTCTAAGTGTTTTCATAATTCCATATCCTCCTCTAAATATTTACCACTGAGAATCACACCATGATTTTCTGTGCCATCTCTCTGCTGACGGCTACCCGGGATTCCTTCACATTCACGATCACATTCCCGCCCAGCATACTGATAACAGTCACTCTGCTGCCCGCCACAAAGCCTAAATCTTCAAGATGCTTTTTCACCTCCTGTTTCCCTCCAACTCTGCGAATCATATTCTCCTCACCGATATTTGCAAGTGTCAACGGCATCATATCCCATCCTTCCTTTGCATTATATTCTCAAAATTAGCAGTCACTAACACAAAGCTTAACAAAGTAATTAGCATTTGCTAATTCTCTACCATGTTACCCTATGCTAACTCATTTGTCAAGAACTTTTTTTCATCCGCCTCTTGCCTGTTTATACAAAGCCGCTGAAAATCAATTGAAAAAGTCATAGAAACTGTTATAATAATTACAGTTTCACTATGTATACCGAAAAAATGAACCGTATATCCACCAATAGAAAGGAGAATGTTATCATGCAGATACAGGAATCCGGAGAAATGTACCTTGAAACTATTTTAATATTATCAAAAAAAATCAACTCTGTGCGTTCCGTAGACGTTGCCGAATATATGGGCTATACAAAGCCAAGCGTTAGCCGCGCCATCAGTCTGCTGAAAAGCGGAAATTATGTACTGATGGATAAGCACGGCTATCTGTCACTCACCGAGGAAGGCCGTCAGATTGCAGAAAAGATTTACGAGCGTCATACACTCCTCACCCAGTTTCTAATGCAGTTAGGCGTAGACAGGCAGACTGCTTCTACAGATGCCTGCCGGATGGAGCATATTATCAGCGATGCTTCTTTTGAGGCCATTAAAGCTCATGCATTACAAGAAAATAAAAAATCTACCTGTTAAAATTGTTTTCAAAAGCAAAAATGGCGGTATCTCCACGATACCACCATTTTTCTTTTCGCTCTAAAAGATATACTAAAAATCTGAAGTCGTCCCCGGTTGGAACCGGGTTCGGATTATCATTATCTGGTGCGGATAACAGGACTTGAACCTGCACGGTCTCCCACCAGAACCTAAATCTGGCGCGTCTGCCAATTCCGCCATATCCGCTTTTCACTGCTCAGCTATTATACTAGACAACGACACGTTCTGTCAAGACTGATATGATATCTATTTTCGCCATCGTAACAGTTCAGCCTTCGGCTTCACTGTTACGGAATCCAGCCCATTTAAAGTTTGCTGTTCGCAAAGGGCTGGATTCTCTGGCTGAATTTACGCATTCTCACGGACTTTGCAGCAGGTGCAAAGTCCTGGGCTGAACTGTTACTCGCCATCTGCTTTTCGCTAATGCTTAAAGAAATCCCCCACCTTCCGGTATGTGCGAAGAAGGCGGATATTCTTTAGATTCTCCAATTCTTCTTTTGTTTCTTTCAGTTCACTTTTCAAATCGGCAATCCGCTTCTCCTGCACGCTGAACGCCTCTGTCATGATCGCAACAATGTCTCTGGACAGCCTGTCCTCCCGGAATGTCCACTGGGGTGCTTCCTTAACCTCATCATAAAACAGCGGTTCTTCTTTTCGCCCCAGGTACTCTTCTGCCACCTTCCGGTTGCTCTCTTCGAACTGTGCAAGATAAGCTTTCTGTTCTTCGTAGCTGAACATATTTGCCTTTTCATTTTCCCCCAGCTCTGTATAATGCATACTGGCATTTAATACAGGACGGCTCAGGAAATCACGTATTGAAGCGTAGCCCGGCACATTGTTAATCCATCGCTTAATTTCAAGAAAATTTCCTTCTAAACCATGATTTTTGCTCACGCTTTTTTGAAATCCGTCTGTCAAAGTCAATCCAACGCTTTGGAAAAAATCTGAAAATAAGGTGTGTTCCTCTCCTTCAAACCTTCCCCTCTCATACGGACGCACAATGATATTTTCTTTTCCCAGAAACTTTTCCATATGCTTCAGGTTTTCATAATAGTCCAATGGATGATAACTGAAATAATTCCGCTCTATGCACTCTTTAAAAGTCCATCTATTTTTCTGAAACATCTTAATACTCTGGTTCCAAAGGGACTGTATCAGTAAATCCTGCCGTCGGAGATAAACAATCACTTTAACTTCACAGCCCATCTCACGGAACCTGTCCAGCACATCCTGCCAGAAATCCTCCCGATTCCTGCTCCGATACCAAATCTGCTCATCTGAAAGGATGATATTCGGATATTTCTCTATATACTTTTGCAGTTGCTGGTATGCCATATTCCGGACTCTCGCCTCACGCTCCGCTTTATTCTCTTCACTGCGCGACTTGTAGACAAGGAACTGCCCATTCCTGTCTGCATAATACGGCGCAATGCCCAGCTCAAGCATGGGGTAACAATACCCCTGCTTATTCAGCTCATTCTCATTTTCACGCAAAAAAGTCTGCAGCGCTGTAGTCCCTGTCTTCGGCGTACCGATACTGATATAAACTGTTGACATAATCTTCCCTTTCGTGACACCGTTATTTTCCTGCCTCCTGAGAATCTGCTTCCCAAGCCAGCCTTCTATTCACTCTTTAAATATTCTTCCAAGCCTTCCAGGAGGATATCCACACATTCCTCAAGGCTGTGTTTGCTGGTATCTATCACAACCGCCGGATTCTCCGGCGCTTCATACGGGCTGCTGATCCCAGTGAAATGCTGAAGATTGCCCTTTCGTGCTTCTTTATACAGCCCTTTCACATCCCGCTTCTCGCACTCTTCCAGCGGCGTACTCACATAGACTTCAACGAAACTCTCGCCTATAATATCCCTTGCATTCCGCCTGTCCTGCCTGAACGGAGAAATAAAGGATGTCAGTACAATCAAACCGGCATCGTTCATCAGCTTCGCCACTTCTGCAATTCTGCGGATATTTTCAATCCTGTCATTTTCTTCAAATCCCAGATTTTTATTCAGCCCCATGCGCACGTTGTCACCGTCCAGCAACATCGTGTGCCTGCCCATGGAAAATAAACGTTTCTCCAACGCATTAGCAAGAGATGATTTCCCGGCTCCGGACAGCCCGGTCATCCATATGGTAATTGCTTTCTGCCCCAGCTGGCTCTCGCGCAGGTTCCGCGTAATATCCATATTATGCCAGGTCAGGCTCTTCCCTCTCGCCAGCGGCTCCTGCACAATCCCGCACGCAGATGTAGCATTTGTAATCCTGTCTATCAGAATCACTGCCCCAAGCTCCCTGTTATTTTCAAACCTGTCAAATACAATTGTACTGCCCACCGAAATCTCGCAATACGCGATTTCATTTTTATAAATCCTGTCTGCATATACTTCTGCACCGGAATTCACATCAACCTTATACTTCACCTTCATTACAGTCGCCGGAACCTGCTGGGTTCCCAGCTTCAGCCAGAAATTCCGGCCTGCGACCAGACTGCTGTCATCCATCCAAAGGATAGAAGCTGTAAACATCGAACCTGTACAGAGCTGGTACCCCCGCTCTAAAACACAGCCTCTGGACACATCAATTTCCGTATCCAGCCGAATCGTTACTGCATGCCCTTTGCTGCTTTGCTCTACACGCTTATCCCCCTCCAGGATTTCCGCTACCTTCGCTGTTTCACGGCTTGGCATAACTGTAATGGTATCTCCCACTGCGATTTCCCCTGTAGAAATCTGCCCCTGGAATCCCCGGAAGCTGTGATTTGGACGGCATACACGCTGAACAGGCATAGAAAAGCCTGTCTTTCCCTCTTTTTCCCCCACGTCCACATTTTCCAGATAAGTAAGAAGCGGCTCTCCTGTATACCACGGCATATTTTCTGAAGGCTTCGTGATATTATCTCCCTCTGTTGCCGAAACAGGAATAATCTTTAACGACTGATATTCAAACTCTGCCATTAAGACCTTAATATCTCTCTCTATCTTTCGAAACTTCCTCTTATCATGGCACACCAAATCCATCTTATTCACCGCAAACACGAAATGCCGAATGCCCATCAGAGAGCAGATTCTGGAATGCCGCTTCGTCTGAATCAGTACTCCCTGGCTGGCATCCACCAGAATCACCGCAAGAGAAGCAAAAGAAGCCCCTACTGCCATATTCCTTGTATATTCTTCATGTCCCGGCGTATCTGCCACAATAAAGCTCCTGTTATCCGTAGTAAAATAACGGTAAGCCACATCAATCGTAATTCCCTGCTCCCGCTCTGCCATCAACCCGTCCAGCAGCAGAGAATAATCAATATCGCCATCCCTGGAACCCACTTTACTGTCCAATTCCAGCGCCTTCTGCTGGTCGGCAAATAATAATTTTGCATCATAGAGCATATGTCCTATCAGCGTCGACTTTCCGTCATCCACACTTCCGCAGGTTATAAATTTTAACAAATCTTCTCTCATCGTTAAAAATATCCCTCCCGCTTCCTTTTTTCCATGCTGGCAGAGCCTCCGTCTGAGTCAATAATACGGCTCGTCCTCTCTGATTCTACCGCCGCCAGTGTCTCTCCTATAATTTCATCCAAAGTTTCCGCGTCAGACTCCATCCCGCCGGTCAGCGGATAGCAGCCAAGCGTACGGAAACGCACTTTTTTCATCTCTATTTTCTCACCAGGCAGTAATTTCATGCGTTCGTCATCCACCATGATAAGCTGTCCGTCCCGCTCAACCACCGGACGCTCCTTTGCAAAATACAGCGATACAATTGGAATATTCTCCCTGCGGATATACTGCCAGATATCCTTCTCCGTCCAGTTTGAAAGAGGAAAAACGCGGATACTCTCGCCCTGTGCAATCCTGGTATTGAACAGCTTCCACATCTCCGGACGCTGATTCTTCGGATCCCATGCCTGCTCCCTATTTCGGAAAGAAAATATCCTTTCTTTTGCCCTGGATTTCTCTTCATCCCTTCTGCCGCCTCCAAAAGCCGCCGTAAATCCGTATTTCCCCAAAGCCTGCTTGAGCGCCTGTGTTTTCATAATATCTGTATAAGACGCCCCATGCTCAAAAGGATTAATCCCCTGGCGCACACCCTCTTCATTAATATATTCCAGCATCTCTATGCCCAGCTCTTCCGCCCGCCTATCCCGGAACTCTATCATTTCACGGAATTTCCAGGTCGTGTTTACATGTAAAAATGGAAATGGAGGCTTCTCAGGATAAAATGCCTTCATCGCCAGATGCAGCATGACAGAGGAATCCTTTCCTATCGAATACAGCATGACGGGCTTTTCACACTCTGCAGCCACTTCGCGAAGGATATAGATCGCTTCCGCTTCCAATTCATCCAAATGATTCATAAGTTTTCTCCTGTTTTGATTTTCTATGTGGTTATAAAAATAATTACCACTTTTTCTCTTTTTATGTACCACGCAAAATATTTCCATATTTTCCTTATAAGAAAGAATATATATTAGAAATATGATGCGAATATGTTATTTCTTAACATTATCTTAACTAATCCATTCTGTCAATATGTAATCCGGATATTTTTTCTTTTTGTGTAATTATTCTCCAAATGAGCATCCAAAGACTGTACCATTATCTTTTTGTACATACTACATAATAGTTCAAAGAATTGAACAATTATCAGAAAAGGAGATGTTAAAAATGATTTACGTCAACTCAACCGTCACTGAACTCCCTCGATCCTGCAAATCTGCTGCTGAGCGTATGGCAAAAGAACTGGAACGTGAAGATGCCTACGCATCTCTTACAGACTCCTGCGTTCGCCAGATAACAAAACTGGAACAAGCTGTCTCTAAAGAAACAGGAGAGAAAGTTGCCCTCGTTGCATACCGCCTGTAAATACACGAAGAACTTATTATTCACCGTGAAACATTTTGTATTCTAATTTGAAACAGCCTATTGCATTTCCTCTCTTCCTACGCTAAGATATAATTATTCACACTATTTTTCTTCCCCCTGTTTGCTATTATCGGCTCAGGGGGCGCTTTTTATATTATTTTATCCCTCTAATCTAAATACTCCGAAAAGATTGTTGCCCTTGACAAAGCCGGGCTTTTTCATGTATAACTTTGAAACAGGAGAATTTATATGAACGGACACCAATATGAACAGAAATGTGCTAAAAAACTAAAGAGACACGGATTTAGAAAAATAGAAATTACCAGAGAAAGCGGCGACCAGGGAATTGATATCATAGCCTACAGAAAAAGAAAGAAATATGGCATCCAGTGTAAATATTATTCCTATCCCGTTGGGAATCATGCCGTCCAGGAGGCTTTTGCAGGCGCAAAATATTATGATTGTGATATAGCAGCCGTAATGACAAATGCCTCTTTTACGAAATCTGCAAAAACATTAGCCAATAGAACAGAAGTCCTGCTCTGGAGCGATAATAAAATCCCTTTTTCAAGACGCAGCTTTTTCGCCACGAAATACATAGGGCTATTTGCTTTTCTGGCAGGAATTTTTGAATGGAGCGCAATGCTCAAAATAGGCAATACTGCTTATCCATTCCTCCAAAAAACAGAACTACTTTCTTTAATAGCCGGAGGATTTTTAGGGATTTTTGAATATGGAAAATGGACATTGCCATTTTTGTCAGGCATCTTTTATTTCATCAGCGGATTCATAAATTTTCTGTTTCCGTCTATGACAAAAAGAATAGGAACCTATGGTATTATATTCTATCTCATAATCATTCTCATTTCATTTTCGAGAGCTGGTTATCTGTATAAGAAAAACCATAAAAAATAACCGCTAATTTTTATTAAACAACTCCGCTTGCGTTGGAAATATAAGGTTTGCATTTTAGGCGTGTTTAACATAAAATCGTTGCCTTCGCACCCTTCACATAAGGAAGTGAAAGGTACAAGGGCAACGCTGTACCAAATTACGGTATAGTTTTAGTGACTATGCCGTTTTTTCTTTATCTGAATGCTTCTGTTTTAAGGGTTCTTGAAACATATCTTCATATTCTTCAGCAGATGGAGCATCAATAATACCGATACCACTATAATAAATATCAATCGGATATGGAGAATCGCGGCATCCGCACCGAGCGCGGCGACCTTAACCGCGAAATCGAAGTTACAAATCAAAAGTTACGGCAGTTAAAGGCGCGTATCTCCAAACTACAAAACTGGTTAAAGGAAGAAGCCGACATTTATTTCAAGTGTAAGGGAAAGAAGCCGCTGACCGAAGCCGAGCAAATCCTGTTTACAGCGGCGAAAGATTATCTCAAAGGCGTGATGAACGGCAAGACTACAATCCCGACAAAGACATGGAAAGAAGAATGCACCAAGCTGACAGCCGAGAGGAAAACACTCAATCAGCGGTATCTTGCATTGAAAGAGGAAGTGAAAGAAGCAGAGAAAATCAGAAAGAGCGTTTACAGTATCTTGCGGCAGGAACAGCGGGAACAGCAAACCCGCAGAAAACAGGATATGGAGCGATAACAGACAGGGCAGCGGGATAGTCAATGCCTATCACCACCGCCCTGTTTTTGTTTTTTATCAGCCCGACAAATTGAAATCTTTCAACCCATCTTATTAAAAATAACCGTTTGTTCTTTTATCGATATTTTTCCTACTTGATAGCCGTACTCTGTAAGTTCCTTTTTGTATTTTAGAAAAGAGTGGTCTATCGGTATCCCTGTAATATTCTGTATTTCTTCAAAGCTCAATTTAAAAGACTGACTTCCATTATTTTTCACGTATTCCCATAAAGCGCCATATTTGCCCATTGTGTTTTGCTCCTTTTAAATCCCGATTTATCAGTTTGTACTGGGGCGAATTATACCATACCCAATTACGAAAAACAATCCCCGTTCTATGTCCGTTCCGACTATCCAGACCGTCAAGGGGTGAGTAGTATTTTTTCGCAAAGTGCGCGAAAAAATCTCCACTCTTAAACCCTTGACCGTCTGGATTTTTGCCGTTGCCATTTCGCCGCCGAAAACGGGGAACAGGATTTAACAATCCTGCCCCCGCGCCCCGACCTCTCCCAAGGAACAGAATGGAATGTTACGCAATAGGGCTTGAAAAGGCTTGATTTTCAAGGCGTTTCAGACACGAAAACCCACCGGGTAAAGGTTTTTATACTACCCACCCGTGAAAACGGCTTCTAAACGTCCACAGGCGCGTTTTGCGCCCCTTTTCCTGCCCCGTTTCCCGCCGCACTAACAAGGGCTTGCGTCAATAACAGGGATACGGAGGACAGCATAAAATCCCGGCTTGTTGCCGCATTGTTCAAGTTCCGTTTTGATGAACAACCATATACCAAAACAGAATAACCACCGCTACATAGGACGCACACCAAGACAGGAAATCAAGAAAAGGTTTCCCGTTTTTTTGCGCCCATTTTTGACATTTTCAAAAATTGTGACGGGGAAACCGCCGTCTGCACTTCCCTTGTCCGGGAGGAAAAGACCGAGAACCGCCCCGCCTTTACGACCTTACGACCTTGTAGTGGGAAGCAAACAGGCTTTACGGCTATACCGCCAAACAGACCCTTGACTACACCCAATCGCTCTATGAAAAGAAGCTATGCACCTACCCCCGGACAGACAGCCAATTCTTAACAGACGATATGCTCCCCACCGCTGAAAATATCGTGTCCGGGCTTTTTGGCACACTGGATTTTGCAAAGGGCATTGCCCTCTCCCCGGACTATTCCCGCATACTGAACAGCAAGAAAGTTTCCGACCACCACGCAATCATTCCCACCGCCGAAGCGGTAAAAACAGATAAAGGCAGCCTGCCCGAAAGCGAAAGAAATATCCTGCTCCTGCTCTCCATGAAACTGTTGTCCGCAACGGCGCAGCCCTACCGATACGAAGCCGTGACCGCTTCCTTTGACTGCGGCGGCATAACCTTTACGGCAAAGGGAAAGACGGTAAAATGCGAGGGCTTTAAGGAACTGGAACGCTGCTTCCGTGCTGCCTTGAAAACGAAGCCGGAGGACAGGAAAGCCACGAAAGAAAACCCATTGCCGGAGCTGACCGAGGGACAGGAAATCACGGCAAAAGCAGTCATGACGGAGCATGACACCACGCCCCCGACAGCCTATATCGAAGATACTTTATTATCCGCTATGGAACGTGACGGAAACGGGGACATTACCAAGGACGCAGAGCAAAAAGGGTTAGGCACTCCCGCCACCCGTGCAGCGGTACTGGAAAAACTTGTGCAGGCGGGATTTGTGGAACGGAAGAAGAAGCAGCTTATCCCCACAAAAGACGGCAAGAACCTTGTCGCCGTCCTGCCCGACACCCTCACAAGCCCGAAGCCGACCGCTGAATGGGAAAACGCCTTGACGGCGATTGCAAAAGGAGAAGCCGACCCGGACAGCTTCACGCGTGGCATTGAAGCAATGGCGGCGGGGCTTGTGAAAGAATATGCCGCCGTCCCGGAGGAAAAGAAAAAGCTGTTTGCGCCGGAGCGAAAGGAAATCGGCAAGTGTCCCCGGTGTGGCCTCCCGTCTATGCATATTGTCAGGAGTTAAAGCGCGAACAGCTCTTTCGGACTGCTAGGAAAGATTTCATGACAAAAAGCTCTTACGTGAAAATGTGGGATTCGATACGCCAGAAAATGGACGCGCCCGGTCTTACCGCCCACATCTTCCGCCACAACTACTGCACGAACCTATGTTACCAGATACCTGTAATATCCATCAAGAAGATTGCGGAGCTTCTGGGAGACCACGAAAAAATGGTAATTGAGGTTTACAACCATATATTGCTAGAAAAAGAAGATGCAGAAAAAGCAGTTGAACAAGCCTTCGATTTTTGAGACACAATCGAGACATTATGTTTTAAAAACGCCCCTGCGAGACACATTTGAGACATTTACTTTTGGTTACTTTAGGGTACCTCGGGCTACATGAAAAATAGCGGGAAACCGCTTATTTACTGGCTTCCCGCTATTTTCAAGGAGTGAGACATCGGGGATTCGAACCCCGGACAACTTGATTAAAAGTCAAGTGCTCTACCAACTGAGCTAATATCCCATAAAAATTGCTGCGTCTTCGCCGCAGCATATCTTTGTTTGAAAGCCAGGCGGCTGAACATTCGCCAGCCAGCTCCCGCTAACTGGGCTAGCTGGATTCGAACCAGCGAATGCAGCAGTCAAAGTGCTGTGCCTTACCGCTTGGCGATAGCCCAACAAAGGGTGGATAAAGGGATTCGAACCCTTGGCCTCCAGAGCCACAATCTGGCGCGCTAACCAACTGCGCTATACCCACCATATCTATATTCCGGACAGCCTGGAAGCTGTCCAACGAGCCTGAAGGGATTCGAACCCCCGACCCACGGCTTAGAAGGCCGTTGCTCTATCCAACTGAGCTACAGACTCAAAAGCGGGTGATGGGAATCGAACCCACATATCCAGCTTGGAAGGCTGGTGTTCTACCACTGAACTACACCCGCACAGTATACAGCCTCTTATGGCTTTCCTGCGGCTTCTTTATACGTCGGGGTGACAGGATTCGAACCTGCGACCTCCTGGTCCCAAACCAGGCGCTCTAGCCAAGCTGAGCCACACCCCGTTGTAATATCTCCTGCGCCGCTCTCGACGCAAGACATATTATATTATACACATTTCTAATTGTCAACCATTTTTTTCAATTTCTCGCCCATTTACAAAAAGCGCACCTCAAACTGCATTTTCCCTTCTGCATCTGACTCCATCACAATGTAACTGGGCTTCCTGCCTGACTGCCGGGGATAAGACAGGCTTCCCGGATTCAAAAGGAACGTTTCTTCACTCTTTTCCAGAAGGGGTCTGTGGGTATGCCCAAACATTACAAGATCAATCCCCCGGCTCACTGCCATCTTCCGTATCTCATGCAAATCCACGGTAACGTAATAATAATGTCCATGAGTCAAAAGCACCTTGTATCCCCCCAGCATAAGCTCTTCTTCCCGCGGCAAGTCACAAAAGAAGTCATTATTCCCGCTGACGATATGCGTCTCACACCCCGCAATTTCCCGTATGTAATCCTCACTGCCCTCCACATCTCCCAAATGAATCAGGCAGTCTATTGGTTTTTCCTTCTCCAAAACCCTCTCAAGATTCTCATCTCTGCGGTGTGTGTCGCTCACTATCAAAACTTTCATTTTTTCCTTCTCCCTTTATCCGCTGTATCTCTCAGCTTCATTTTTATCTCACGAAGCGCTTTCCCCCGGTGGCTCAGCTCATTCTTCTTTTCCGGCGGAAGTTCCGCTGTCGTGCATCCGTATTCCGGGAGGTAAAAAATCGGATCATATCCAAATCCATTCTCCCCCTTGATTTCATATCCGATCATCCCTTCTATCGTCCCACGCCCGTGAAGTATCCTGCCATCCGGGAACGCCGCTGAAATTACACATACAAAACGCGCTGTCCGCTGCTCCTGCGGCACGCCGTCCAGAAGCTGTATCAGATGGCTGTTCTTTATATCGTAAGAAGTATCCTCTCCCATATAGCGGGCAGAATAAATTCCCGGTTCCCCATTCAGCCAGTCTATTTCCAGCCCGGAATCATCTGCCAGAACTACATCGCCTGTAAGTTCCATAATTGTCCGCGCCTTAATATCTGCGTTTTCTTCGAATGTCTTTCCGTCCTCTACAATCTCTGCCGTAATCCCTGCTTCTTTCATCGAAAGAACCGGTACGCCTAAATCAGCTAAAATCGCGCGGATTTCCTTCATTTTTCCCTCATTACCCGTTGCAAAAATAATTCTTCTCATCTTATCACTCTTTTCTTAAAGATTATACAAGTATAAAATCCCGTACTGCCTTTGTCAATCCATATTTCGTGTATATGCCTTTAGGCATATATTACAAGCATTACTCTCCTCGGTATTCTGCCAAATAATTCCGTTGATGCTCAGGTAGCCTTCCCCATCCTCTATTGTTACGTTCCTGCTGTTTTCATCTGCCTCAAATTCCGTAGCCACAGGATATTCAGATCCCGGCGTATGGATTTTCACAGCCACCGCAAACCGCTCTCCCTCCTCCAGGCTTTCCGGCTCGTCGAAATCTACCGTATAATAACCCGGATTCTGAAAACTTCCGGAAGCCACAGAGTTCTTTAATATAAAAGAAAGGCTGTTTACAAAACCTTTCACCACATATACCGTATATTCCGTATCCTTTCCCGTGGCATAGAACCCCACTGCCGCCAGCTCTTCTGCCTGGCCTGCTGTATACACGTTTGCAAAATAGCAATCCGGGCTGTCATACCCTATCTGCCCTATCCAGCCGCACAAATCTGTCTGATAAATGTGGTGATAATTATTCGTCTCTTCAACCCTGGTATAACCCACGCAAGAGCTCCCAATCAGGACGTCTTCATAAGATACATAGAACACTCCATCCTCTCCAAACTCCCTGCCCCAGCTGTTCTGGCAGATAAAGGCGCCGTCTTTTTTCACATCTACAGAAAACCTCTCCCTGGGGTATGCGTCATCCCATCCAATAATCAGCACATCATGGTTTGCTTCCTTATCCCCATCATAACAATACGCATGTTCAAACTCATTATAATACACAGATGAATGCCCCGAATTTTCCATATCCATATAAAAAGAAGACTGGATAACTCCGCATTGAAAAACCAATTCTTTCACAGACGTAATGTCCTTTTCCCGCAAGAGCTGCATCTCCTGGACATGACATACCGGAGACAGACCGTCTGGTGAGTAACCATCCCCATATGGGTCTTCCTCCTCAGTCACAGGCCCCAGCCACCCCGCCAGATAGGACATAGACATAATATAAGCGCCTCCTTCCTCCACATCCTTTCCATAAGCATTTTTTGCCGCAATATGGTCCGCCGAAAAAATCTGATGCTTCCCTGGCAAAAGAGCAGACTCCAGCGCAGACGAAGACGCCACCGCCCAGCATGTACCAAATTCTCCCTGATTCTTCACAACCGGAGCACGTCCCGCTTTCCCGGCATGAAAATAGCCCGGAAGCTTTTCTTTCTTCTCCTGTGCTGTCTCACTGCTTTCTTCCTGCGGCTCTGTCTCAGCTGCCTTCTCCGTTTCCATTTTATTTTTTATCAGATAAATAACATCCTCTCCATACATCTGATACACAAGATATCCGCACAAGCATAAAATCAGGACAATCACTGTCCCCTGTATTTTCTTAGCCAAATGATTCCCCCTGATTCTTCCTCGGCTTTGGCGGCTTTGCACCCAGGAATTGATAAAAATATGTCTTAATCATCCCATTATAAATCTTACGGTTCTTGTCCGCTTTCCGTCCGATATACTTTTCAGCCTCTTCATAGCTGGTAATCACATATTCTGACCATGAATCAAGTCTCTGGAAGGCTTCCCCGATTTCCCGGTAAAGCCCTGGCAGCTTCGCCTTTTCCTCAATCCGTTCCCCATAAGGCGGATTTGTAACCACAAAGCCATACTTTTTCGGATGATTCAGCATATTCACAGGGCGCTGCTGAAAATGTATCAGATGATCCACGCCTGCCATTTTCGCATTCGCACGCGCTGCTTTCACTACTTCACCATCAATATCATACCCCTGTATGTCTACTTCAATTTGCGTATCCATCCTCTCATTCGCTTCATCCAGAGCATGATACCAGAACTTTTTCGGAACCAGCCCATCCCATTTATCCGCCAGGAATTCCCGGTTCATGCCTGGGGCAATGCCTGCCGCCATCATAGCCGCCTCAATCGGGAACGTACCGCTGCCGCAAAATGGATCCACAAAAATCCTGTTCTTATTCCAAGGCGTGAGCATAATCAGCGCTGCCGCCAATGTTTCCGTAATCGGCGCTTTTGCAGTCATCTGACGGTATCCCCGCTTATGCAGGGATACTCCTGTAGTATCGATACCTATCACTGCCTGGTCTTTCATGAAGGTCACGCGGACAGGATAGCTCTCGCCGCTCTCCTCAAACCAGGAGACTCCATACACCCTTTTGAGCCGTTCTACCATCGCTTTCTTCATAATTGACTGGATATCCGAAGGACTGAACAGTTTGCTTTTAATGGAGGTAGCTTTCGCCACCCAGAACTTTCCGTCACGCGGAATATAATCTTCCCACGGCAGCTCCCGTGTCCGCTCGAACAATTCATCAAATGTTTCCGCATGGATTTCACCCACTTTCAGCAAAACCCTTTCTGCCGTCCGCAGAAACACATTTGCATAGGCAACTGCCTCCATATCTCCCCAGAAAGTTACTTTACCATCCTCTACCCGGCTGATTTCATAACCCAAGTCCAAAATTTCCCTCTTAAGCACCGCCTCCAGTCCAAAATGGCAGGGCGCTATGAGTTCCACCGTATTCATCATATGTTTATCTCCTTTATAATATTCCCGTCAAAGTCCTTTACGCAAAAACTTCCGCCTTCCCAAATCCCATATGTAGGCGGGTTTCCTTCTTTTGGTATAGACACAGAACCCGGATTCAGCAAAACATATCCTTCCCGCCGCTCTGCCCGCGGTACATGGGTATGCCCATGAATCAATACATCTCCATTTTTCAGGGGCGGCAAATGATTTTCATGGTATACATGTCCATGCGTTGCATAAATTGTGCGCTCTCCTTCAACAATTATACAGTAATCCGCCATCACCGGAAAATCCAAAACCATCTGATCCACTTCTGCTTCACAGTTCCCCCTGACAGCACAGATTTCATTTTTCATAGAATTCAAAAGAGAAATAACCTCTTTCGGCGCATATTCCTTCGGCAGTTCATTTCGGGGGCCATGGTACAGCAAATCTCCAAGCAGTATCAGGCGCCCCGCTTTTTCTTTCTTCCACATCTCCAGCATTTTCCTGCAGAAGTATGAAGAACCGTGTATATCCGATGCAAACATCAGTTTCATAATCTTTTCTCCTCGTACCTATCATTTCTTCCTCTATCTTAAAGCCCGCCGGGATAGCTGTCAATCGAAAATTTCCCGGTAGGCATGAATTCCCCCAATCACCGTCTTTACCCGATACCCCCTTGCTGCCAATTCCTTGGCGGCTACCATGCTCACAGCACCCCGTTCGCAGTAGAGAACTAATGTCCTTCCCCTGGGAAGCTCACGGCATTGCCCCAGCCTGCCATATGGAATGTTTACAGCGCCTTTGATATGACAGCGCCGATATTCCTCTGGCATCCGCAAATCTATGATAAACGCTTCGCCATCTTCCACATATCTATCCAGCTCATTTGCCGCTATCATGCCAAAATCCAATCAAATCCACTCCTTCCATTCTCCTCCTTCTATCACAGTATATGTAAAAAAAGAAAAACCGTTCAGAGTATGCCAAGCCCCCAAAACACTATCCTGCAAATAGAAAAGACACCGCCAAGCGGTGCCCTCTCTAAAACCTTTAGTAATTGTTTCTGCTATTTGCATTCTGAGAATTTGTGCTGTTGCTGCTGTTATTTGCGTTCTGGGAATTTGTGCTGTTGCTGCTGTTTGTGCCGTTAGTAGAGTTCGTGCTGTTTGTGCTGTTATTTGCATTATTCTGGGCTTTGTTCTTGGAATTCATATTCTTAGCCATTTCAAACTACCTCCTAAAAATGAAGAATTATTTGTTGCCCTCTTATTATGCCGTAGATTCATCATTTTATACAGAGCGCCCATCTGCCATATATAGCTTTTTTGTCCATTTTATGGCTAAAAACCGCTAAAAACTGTCATAAATTGAAAAATACGATAAATTAATGTTGCATTTTTTTCCAATGTATATTATAATTCTGTTGTAAAAAGAATTTTCCCTTCAAAAATTTTTTTTACAACCCCTTATTAATTATTTATACTCCCCTCGAAACAGCAGGTAGCTCCCCTACCTGCTGTTTCACATTTCTTTAGATTTTTGAATACCCGTGGCTGTTCACCATAGCGTCAAGCAGCACCTTCTTCTGGCAAAGCGGGCATTTTGCCGTCTCATATGTCATATAATCCGGCACATCTTTTTCAGTAAATATAGAATTTACTTCAATCCCTCTCGCAGACTTAATAACACTAAAAATGGAAGAAATCCCCACTGTCTGTCCCCCATAGTACTCAATACACTCTAAAGCGCGGTTCAAAGTCTTTCCTGTTGTCACATTTGCCAATAGCAGAATGACATTCTTCCCCCGAATCATCATCTGCATATTATCCCTGAAAATTAACTGGCCTCCTGTATGGCACTCAGGAGTAGATACATAAATCGTCCGATGCTGATTCATAGACATGACCCCTGCCCGAGTCAATTCATCCGCAAGAAATGCGCCAACTACTTCGCACCCGTCTATACAGACTATTGTATCTACAATTGTCGTATTCTCATACTTCCTCGCCAACACGGAAGCCGCTCCCTTAGCTTCATTCAGACGCGATTTCAAGCCCGTCATATCCATAAAATAATTGATATGCGAGTGTGTTGTAGCAAAATGTCCTTTCATTACCCTCAATACCACATTCTTGTTTACCTGTGAATAAATCTTTACTGCACGTGTTTCCATAAAAGCCCTCCTTCTATGATTTTATCTAACAAATGGAGCTGCCGCTCCGGCAGATTACTTTCTGCCTTCGCAGCAGCCCCATTTTGCTGTTCTTACTGACTATTTCAATTTCAGTTTTTTGCTCATGCCGGCTTTTGTCAGTTTCTTCTTAAATGCTGTAGCTTTCTTTTTATTCTTTTTCAGGCTCTTCGGAATCTTAACGGTCACTTTCTTAGCTGTTCCCTTAAAAGCTTTGCCCTGAATCTTGCTGACCGCTGTTCCTTTAAAGGTAACCTTGGCAAGCTTCTTACATCCGGAGAATGCACTTGCGCCGATAGTCTTAACTGCCTTGCCCACAACAACAGATTTCAGCTTCTTAGCGCTTGCAAATGCGTTCTTGCCAATAGAAGTCACACCAGTGCCGATAGTAACAGAAGTCAGATTCTTTGCTCCCTTAAAAGCATTTGCACCGATTGATACAACTGTGCAATCAATACCATCAATCTTAACTTTGTCAATCTTCGCTGATTTCGCTTTTGCATCGCCCTTGGTAAGCTCTACCGTTTTCTTATCTGCATCCAGAACTTTATATGTTGCGTTACCTACTGTCTTTGTCTCACCCTTTTTCAAACCAGGGGTAGGAACCGGAGGCTTCGGTGTTACACTGCCTGTATCTTCTTTCAGTGCGGCTTTCGCTGCCTGAAGTTTTGCCAGTGCTTCATCCAATGCTTTCTTCGTTGCATTTCCGTCTGCCAGAAGCTTCTCTGCTGCTGCCAACGCGTCCTGATATACTTTCAGGCTCTCTGCCGTATACTTCTTGTTTGCAGAAGCTTTAATTTTATCAACTTCGCCTTTGAATGCCGCTGTTTCTTCTTCGCTGGCCTTGCGCGGTACCAGGCTACTTTTTGCAGCCTGCAGTTTTGCAAGCGCATCTGCGACTTCTTTCTTCGAAGCATTTGCTTTTTCTGACACTGTCTTTGCCTCTTCACGTGCTGCAACAAATGCATCCCAAAGAGCTGTATCATACAAATCTTTCTCTGTATCTTTAACAGAAACTGCTTCATTCACCAAATTCTGCAGCCCTGCTTTCTCTTCCGCACTTGCCGGAACCTCCACCAGAACATCTGCTGCAGTTTCCATATTGGTAATTGCAGTTGTTACTTTGCTCTTTTCAATCAATTCATTTTTAGCATTAATTTTTGCAATAAGATCTGTGGCTTCTTTCAGCTTGTTCTGGAATTCTGTCCAGCTTTCAGCCGTATAATCGCTTTCTACTTTACCGTTTTTCGCTGCATTGAGTGCATTTTCCAGTTCTGTTTTGCTAACCGTTCCTTCATTCTTCAATGTATTATACGCCGTCGTTAAAGCCGTATTCTTAGTCGCCGCCTCATCTGCATCAACATCATCGTCTGGCTCCAGGAAAGTTTTCGCAGCGTTCAATTCTGCAACAAAAGTTTCCCAGTTCTCTTTGTAATACGTAAACTCTGCATTATTCTTCGTTTCAGTTTCAATCGTATCAACCGTTGTCTGAAGTGCAGGCGTTGTACGTGTTATTTCATGTGTATAGTCAAAATCCCTTACACGCAGTGACAGCCCTGCCCCTGCTGTAACGCCAACGCTTCCTGCTGCTAAATCCGCTACGGATACATTATCTTCCGCAGTTACAATATCATATGTGGTAGTTTCTTCACCTTCTGCTGCAACAGGCGTTACACTTGCGATGAGCTTTTCATCCTTTGTGACTTCCAAACTCACCGTATAATCCTGTCTGCCCATAGGTGCAAGAGTAACAGCATTCTTCGCAACAAATGTCGCATCCCTTATCTGATATCCCCATTTTGTGCCGTTGAATCCAACCTTTATACCAGTTGCCGTAGTAGCCTCACCTGCCGGGGTATACTTTGCATCCAGGTAAAATGCCTGTGTTGCCGCAACCGCCTCACCCTGCGCATTTACTGTATGAGGACGCAGGACTGCTGATACAGTGCCTTCTTCAAATCCAGTTGTGCCACTTTCATATACGGTTTTTCCAGACGCACCTCCATCAATTGTAACATAATTTACACCACCGATAGGATTTTCGCTGTCAAATGTACCTTTTGTCGCTTCATTGACCCATTCCCAACCACAGTTGTTAAAAGCCAAAACTCTGTCCTCTCCTGGATCACAATCTGCATTTGTTCTTACATTTACAATATTCAGTTCCGTAATACTACCATCCCATGTTCCTCCTTTAAATCCGAAACATATTTTAGGTCCACTCTCTCCAGCCTCTGTAGCCTTCTGCTCTGCTACTGTCCGCAAAGTTGCTAACGACTCCTGTTGCAGTTCCTTAGTCACCGGAGTCTCATTTTCTGCAGGTACTAATGTTGGTTTTCCGTCTACCTCCGGCCCCTCCTGCAATTTAGTCATTTCAATGTTGATTGTATCACTCGCCGTATATGTTAGCTTTACACGAGTGTATCTCTCTTCGTCTAATAAATGTAATTCGCTAAATTTAGAAGTATAACTCGTATCATCACCAATTCTATACTCATAGTACCAGCCTTCCGGGTCATGCCCTAATGAAGCCCAGTTTTCCGCATCTACATACTTCAGCATAATTGCAAAACGGATATTTGCTATTGTTCCCTGATACGGATAAAGGTCAAATGTCAATTCTCTGGCATCAGCCCCCTCAACCGTCGCAATATTAATAGCATCAGCAATAGCCAATGATGGTGCATCAGACGCTGTAAAATCTCCATTGTTATTATGGTTTCCCGTCGCTTCTGTTGCCTTGAAATGCCAGCTCTGGAAACCTCCCACATTCAACTTACCGTCAAACGCCGACTCACCTTCAGCAGCCGGCCCCCAGCTTGCTTCAGCATTCGCTTCCCAGTCTGTTCTCTTTGTTTCATTTTTAATGGTTGCTGCCTCTGCCACCAGACCACTAGGCAGGACTGATGTTACCGCAACTGCGGCAGCAAGCACTTTTGCTAAAAAAGCTTTTCTTTTCATACATATCCTCCTTTTTCTTCTCCAGTTACCAGAAGCCTGCCGTTAATATGTGCAGACCTCCTTACGTCTTATATTCTATAATTTCTTCTCCCAAAATTCAAGTCTTAAATATGAATTTCCAACATTTCACCGTAATATTTTTTAAGAAATCCTTTTTGTTTCCTCCCCAAAGTTTAACTCTTATATATTATGGGATATTTTATTTTAAAAAGTTATTTCTTTTACTTGCATTTCTCTCTGCTTTGTAGTACTATACTATCATACTTTCCAAAAAAGAAGTATACGCTGCGTAACATATCCCCCTCAAAATGCATATTTTTCATGGAGTGTGATGAAATGACATTAACAAACGAAGATTTGTCGGCAATTGCCCAACTAATGGATACGAAATTATCCGAACTGGATGCGAAATTCGATGTAAAACTCGAAAAAAACATTCAGCCGCTGAGACAAGACATCCGCAGTCTAAAAGAAGAGGTTTCTGAACTTCGGCAGGATGTCTCTGTACTCAAAAAAGAAGTCACTATTCTTAAAGAAGACGTTTCTGCTCTTAAACAAGACGTTTCTGTTCTCAAGCAGGACGTTTCTGCTCTTAAACAAGACGTTTCTGTTCTTAAACAAGACGTTTCTGTTCTCAAGCTGAAAGTTGCCACGCTTGAGAAAGATATTTCTGCTCTTAAACAGGACGTTTCTGTTCTCAAGCATAAAGTCTCTGCTCTTGAAAAAGAGGTTGACAATCTTAAGCAGGGACTTTCCCATATCAGCCTGCACCTTGAAAACGTTACTGACAAACAGCTCCAAATACTGGCAGAAAACTATCTGCCTGCCGCCAAACGTTTTACTGAAGCTGTTTCACAGATTGAAGAGCTGCAAAATGATAACAAGATAATAAAACAGGTACTGGCAAAGCACAGTGAAATATTACAGGGCTTTGCATAGCTTTCCGAAACTATTGTTTCCAAATTTGATAGAGCGCGTTCTCTTGTCAGTGACAGACGGAGAACGCGCTCTATTTATCTGCTTAGAAAAGCTTTCTGATATCATTAAACATTACCACAATCATCAGTACCATCAAAAGCATCAGTCCGACAAAGTGTACCATTCCCTCTTTTTCCGGGTCAATCCGTTTTCTTCGGATTGCCTCAATAATCAAGAACACCAACCGTCCGCCATCCAGAGCCGGAAGCGGCAGAAGATTCATCACACCCAGGTTTGCCGTAAGCAAGATGGAAATATTCAGCATGTTCAGCCAGATATAAAACCCTCCGTCAGCCGCGCTTTCTTTATAAGTATCTCCAATAATAGTCACCACGCCTACCGGCCCGGACATATCATTAATCCCTACCTGCCCTGTAAAGAGCATTTTCAGGCTGGAAATTGTCGTCTGAATCCAGTATTTTACTTCATATGCACTATACTTAAGCGTCTCCCAGGCTCCCACTTTCTCCCGATAAGAAGAAACTGTACTAAGCCCAAAGATATAGCGTCCGCCTTCGTTCTGTTCCGGTGAAAGCGTAACCGTTCGTTCTTCCCCTTCATGTTCATACACAAAGGTTACATCCTCTCCCTGATGAAATGTGACATAATTAGTAACCTCACGGCTGAGACGGATTTTTGTCCCGTTCATCTTAAGGATTGTATCTCCCTTCTGAATCCCCGCCTCCGCTGCCGGAAATCCTTCCGATACCGCCAGAATAACCGGCTTATCTACGCCAATACTTCCTATGATAATCACTGAAAGGACAAACGCCAAAATAAAGTTAAAGATAGGTCCTGCGGCAATAACCGATATCCTGGTCCATACTGACTTGCTGGCAAAAGAACCCTCCTCTGTCGTCGCCTCGTCTTCCCCAAGCATCATACAGGAACCGCCAAAGGGCAGAAGTTTCAGAGAATACCGTGTGCCGCCTTTCACTGTACTGATAAGCCTCGGCCCCATTCCCAGAGAAAATTCCTCCACTGTAACTCCTCCGCGTTTTGCCAGAAGAAAATGCCCCAGTTCATGAATCAGAATAATCAAACTAAAAATAATAAGCGCTAAAATTATACTCATGCTACCACCTGTTTTCTATAAATTCATAAGTCATCTGCTCTGCAGCTAAAATCTCCTCCACGGCAGGATTCTCCACGACATGGTGTTCTTCCATGCATGCCTGGAGAATCTCATAAATATCCAGGAAGCGAATCTGCTTATGTAAAAATCTGCTCACTGCACATTCATTTGCCGCATTAAATACTGTCGGCATAGAACCGCCATCCCGTGCTGCCTGAAATGCCAGCGGCAGCCCTAAAAAAGTCTCTTCATCCGGTTCCTCAAACGTAAGCCGTCCCATGCTGCCGAAGTCCAGCCTCTCACCGCCCAGATACCTCCGCTCCGGATAATACAGCGCATACTGAATCGGCAGCTTCATATCCGGCGTGCCAAGCTGTGCCATCACCGCCCCATCTGTAAATTCTACCATAGAATGAATAACGCTCTGGGGCTGAACCACCACTTCTATCTGTTCCAGCTCTGCGCCAAAAAGCCACTTTGCCTCCATGACCTCCAGCCCTTTGTTTACCAATGTTGCTGAATCAATGGTTATTTTCTGTCCCATTGCCCAGTTTGGATGTTTCAGCGCATCTTCCGGCTGTACATTTTCCAGCTCCTTCCTGGTCTTCCCACGAAATGGCCCGCCGGAAGCTGTTAACAGAATACGGCTGACCTGTTTCCCATTTTCTCCATTCAATGCCTGGAAAACAGCGCTGTGCTCACTGTCCACCGGAAGAATCCGTACATTCTTTTCTTTCGCGAGCGGCATGATGATATGTCCAGCCGTCACCAGGGTTTCCTTATTTGCCAGAGCAATATCTTTCCCCGCCTCTATTGCCGCAATTGTTGGCCTGATTCCTATCATCCCCACGATCGCCGTCACCAGGATGTCTGTTTCCGGCATCACTGAAACTTCTATCAGCCCTTCCATGCCGCTGACAATACGCACATCCAAATCACGCACCCGAACTCTCAAATCTTTTGCGGCTTCTTCACTTGCGAGCGCAGCCAGCTTCGGATGAAATTTTCGAATCTGCCGTTCCAGCAGCTCTACATTACTGCCCGCTGCCAGAGCCGCCACCCTCAAATCACCATTCGCCTCTGCTACTTCCAGCGTCTGGGTGCCGATGGAACCTGTAGATCCCAAGATTGCTATTGTTTTCATATTTGCATCTCTCCTTCGTTTTTCAGGCGACAGCAGCGAATCAGCGAATCAGGAGAACCGCCATCCAGTAAATCACCGGTGCGGTAAATATCACACTGTCAAACCGATCTAAAATACCGCCATGTCCCGGAATCAGTTTTCCGTAATCTTTAATTTCGTGGTTCCGCTTGATGGCGGACGCCGCCAAATCTCCTACCATGGAAATCAACGCCCCCACGGCACAAATCACGGCAAACTCCGCAATATGGCTTCCCCCCTGCATATAACCTCCTATGGCAGCCCCATATACCGCGCCAAGAAGCGCTGCCCCTGCTACACCGCCGACCGCCCCCTCTACTGACTTTTTCGGGCTGAGCTTCGGGGACATTTTATGCTTCCCGATCAACATTCCCACACAGTACGCACAGGTGTCGCATCCCCAGGAACATAAAAAAATCAGCCACACCAAAAACGCGCCGTTTTCCAGATTTCTGGTCTGGTAAATATAAGATAACATCACCCCCACGTAAATAACGCCAAAAAATGCCGCCATCACATGTTCCGCCCTGTATTTGGGATAGGAAAACACATAGACAAACATAAATGCCACCAAAATCAGTATGACATCCATCATAATATATGCATCCAGACCGATATTTAACAAAAAATAATAAGAAATTACCCCCAGATACCCTGTGGCGCTCAGGAGATTCATCTTCTTTTCCTCTACCTTCACTGCCCGATACAGTTCACAGACACCAAGCAGAGAAACTGCCAGCAGCGTTCCATACAGCACATATCCTCCGCTGATAATGGTAAAAAGCGCAACAGCCACCAGCACGATACCGCTTAACAATCTCGTCTTAAACATGCTGTTCCTCCTTCACGCCTCCATACCTGCGCTCCCTGCTGTTGTATTTTTCGATTGCCTTCCAAAGCTCTTCTTTCGTAAAAGCCGGCCACGGAACTTCCGTAAAATAAAATTCCGTGTAAGCAAGCTGCCAAAGCAGATAATTAGATAAGCGCTGCTCTCCGCTGGTGCGGATAAGTAAGTCCGGATCCGGCACTTCCCGGGTATCCAGATAAGAAGCAAACAGTCTTTCATCAATATCCTCCGGCCGTACCTCTCCTTCCATGCAGTCCTGAGTCAGCCTGCGTATCGCGCGGATCATCTCATCCCGGCTTCCATAATTGATAGCAATCTGAAAGTTCAGTCCTGTATTACCCTTTGAACTTTCCTCCAGCTCTTTCAGGCTCCTGCGAAGGTCACTATCCAGCGCTTCCGGGTCGCCCAGAACACGCACTTTCATATTATTTTTTCTCGCCGTATTTTTGCAGGTCTTTGTGTAACTGCGAAACAAATCCATCAGCGCATTCACTTCTTCCTTCGAGCGCTTCCAATTTTCCGTGGAAAACAAATAAACCGTCAGATATTTAATCCCCATATTATATGCGTCGCGGCAGATTGTCTCCAGGTTTTTTGCCCCTCTGACATGCCCGTAATTTCTCGGCATCCCTTTGCTCTTCGCCCATCGGCCATTTCCATCCAGTATGATTGCCACATGCTGCGGAATTACCATAGCGCCCTCCTTTATCCCCCATAACTGCAAAAGGCTGCTGCAAAGTAGTCTTTTCACCCACTGCAATTTGCAACAGCCTATCTCCTTATACTGTTAATATTTCTTTTGATTTCTCTTCGACTGCCTTATCAATCTCTTTGATATACTTATCTGTCATTTTCTGCACTTTATCTTCCAGCTCTTTTATTTCATCCTCAGAAACATCTGAAGTTTTCGCCAGCTTTTTAAAAGAATCGTTCGCATCGCGGCGGATATTTCTGACTGCGACTTTCGCATTCTCGCCTTTCTTCTTAACGTCTTTCACCAGCTCTTTTCTGCGTTCCTCCGTAAGCTCCGGAAATACCAGTCGAATAATCTTCCCATCATTCGAAGGATTAATCCCCAGGTCTGAAGTCATGATTGCCTTTTCAATTGCTTTCACCAGAGAAGCGTCCCACGGCTGAATTTGAATCATCCGCGCTTCCGGAACCGTGATATTTCCTACCTGCTGAAGCGGCGTCGGTGTTCCATAATAATCTACCGTGATTCTGTCCAGCACATGCGGGTTTGCCCGCCCTGCGCGGATTGCTCCAAACTCTGTCAAAAGATTATCATATGATTTTGTCATTTTGGTGTCAAATACCTGAAGTCTTTCATCCATTTTCTTTTCCTCCTGATTCGTAGTTCTCTCTACGTTTTATACGGTTACTTTTGTCCCGTGAAATTCTCCTTTTACGGTATTCACGATACTATTTTCTTCATTCAGCCCAAACACCAGCATTGGCATTTTATTCTCCATGCAGAGTATCGATGCCGCCATGTCCACCACGCCCAGCTTCCTGTCTATGACCTCCTGGATGGAAATCTCATCATATTTCTTCGCGTCCGGATTCTCCTTGGGATCGCTGTCATAAACTCCATCAATGGATTTCGCCAGCAGGATAGCGTCTGCTTCTATTTCAACTGCACGCAGCACAGTAGCCGTATCCGTGGAAAAATACGGATGTCCTGTCCCTCCCGCAAAGAAAGATACGATGCCTTTCTCAAAATACTTATTCACTCTATCTTTCGCGAAAAGCTTCGTAAATGCGCCGCATGTAAAGGGTGTCAATATCTGAGTCAGCATCCCTGCAGAACGGAAAATCTCAGACACATAAATACAATTCATCACTGTAGCCAGCATCCCTATCTGATCCGCTTTCGTACGGTCAATATTCTCACTGGAACGTCCTCTCCAAAAATTCCCCCCGCCGATGACGATCCCCACTTCCATTCCTCCATCAACCAGCTGTTTTACCTGCTTTGCAACTTTCATAACCGTAGGCTCATCAAACCCCATTTTTTTATCAGCTGCAAGAGCTTCCCCACTCAGCTTCAGCAATACTCTTTTCATCCTCGCACCTCTGCTTCCTTTGTTTGCCATTAGTATAACATATATGTCCCAAAACTACAACCAGCTGTTTTCTGATCTCCCCGGCATATAAAGAACCGCTCCTATTTTTTCCTGTACACTGTCCTGCTTCCCGCGCCCGCCGCTTTCATTTTCTTTTTCCATTTTTTCAATTGTTTTGCCGATGTCTTTTTGGGAACAGTAACTTTACATTTTACAGCAATGCCCTTGAAAGCTTTTTTACCGATCTGAGGGAGGGCTTTGCCTTTAAATGTAACCTTTTTCAGTTTCGCACATTTATAAAATGCCGCGCTGCCAATTTTCTTTACATTTCCCCCTATAACCAGACTCTTTATTTTCTTATTCTTTTGAAAAGCCTTCTGATTGATTTCTGTCACCTTAAAAGTAAAACCATCTTTTTTAACAGTATCTGCTATCACAATCCTGGATTTCTTTTTGCTTTCCAGTTTGACTGCCGCAGCCGTACCGTTCTTTGCATCTGATTTTGTAACTTTATACTGAATGCCGCCTGTCACAATCACTGTCCCAACTGCCGGAACAGCAGCAGGCTTCTGAATCCCCGGATTTTGATTACCTTCTGGTGGCTTCTGATTGTCTCCCGGAGGATTCTGGTTACCTCCCGGAGGATTTTGCTCTCCCCCTGACGGCTTTTTCTCTAACTCTTCTCTTGCTTTCTGCAAAGCCCTCAGAGCTTCATCGATCTCTTCCTGTCCTGAACCGCTCGCTAACACCCTTCTTGCTTCTTCCAGGGCGCTTTGGAATTTCTTTACGCTTTCAACCGTATAACCATCAAGGTTCAGCTTCTCTGCTTCTTCAACCGCGCTCTGCAGTCCTTCAGTTTCTCCCGGAACTTTCATCGGATTCACCTGGGCTTTTGCAGTGACCGCCGGCGTCCCCGGTCTGCCTTTCTTATCTACCGGATAAACCCAACATTCTACAGTGCCCTCATATTCTAATTTAAAGCTGGGATTTTCTGTCACCTCTCTGACGCCGTTACTGTAAGTAAAACAAAACAGAGTCTTGCCTTCGTCATCCCCCTCCGGATCACTGTAATCATAGTTTACGGCAGCCGTATCTCCCACTTCATAGCTGTCGCTGTCAAACGCCGCACCTGCAGCTACAGGCGCCTGGTTTTCCAGTTCCATAAAAGAAATGGCTTCCTGAGAACAAAGCTGTTCATAAGAAACATTTCCGGAACCTACACGAAGTCCTGAAAACACTGCTGTTTTCCCTCTATCATTTGTCTCCCAAGCGCTAAATCCGATTTTGTAACTGCTTCCCAGCATATCTGCAGGTATATCACGTACATGCTGCCACTGGCCATCTTCCGTTTTAAAATCTACAGAAACCGTATTCCCATTTTTATAAAAGCCCAGGTATGCGGACGAAAGCTCATTCTGAGCCGCATCTCCTCCTGTTTCCGCAGCAGAACCATTCGTTTCCGCTACTGTCACAATTCCGTCATAATGCGATTTCTTTCCGCCGGAAATGTAATTGTCATCATCTTTATACAAGAAAAATGATACCGTGTCCCACTGCCCACTCTCTTTTGCCGGAAGATTTTCAAGCTTAATCACGGTTCTGAGATTATTTCTGTCCAAACTCTCCGGTATCTGATACAGAAACAGGTTTTTCAGAGTATTATTATTATTATATAAATCACCTGTCTGCATATCAATCGTAATCTTGTCTTCCGTCAGTGTATAATTCTCTGCGTCCTCTCTTGTGATTGTAAAATCAGCGTTTCTATCTCCTGTTATCGATGCGCTGATAATAACGATTTTACGGTCAACACTCAGCCCTGATACGGCTTTTACCAGGACAATTCCATTTTTCCGTGCTGTCAGGGTCCCGTTCTCATCAATACTTGCCGCGTCAGTAGAGCCTCCTGTCAGGAAATCTTCTACAGACCACAGGACTGTCTTACCGGAAGCAACATTAGCAGAAAATGAAATCTCTGCACCTATACGTTCAAGAATCCGGTTATCTTCACCATTGATGGTCACGACATCTTCCGGAGGCAATTCATCTGCACCAACAACAGTCACAGATACTCTGTTCGAATGAATTTCTTCTCCATTCCACACATAGTATGCCCAAACCTCGGCTGTTCCTGCCTTCTTTGCCGTCATCCTTCCATTTTTGTCTACGGAAAGGATTTCCGGCGCACTGCTATTATACCGAACATCTGATACCGGCTCCGAAGCAGGCTGGTTCCTGTCATATGCCACCATAATGTCTTTATCCCTGTTATTCAAATATTCATCCGGCATATTACTGAGCACTGCATATCTCTTCAAACCATCATCGTATGTATTTCCTTCCAGTGTAACATTCTTACATTTCGTAAACTCATAAACATTTTCTGTTGCCGCCGTAAAGCGTTTCCCGTCAGCTTCCGTATCTAAAGTAAGCTTCTCTCCTTCCAGGATTCTGTCTTGCGGTGAACTGATTTCAAGAGAAACCTCCGGATTGGTACGAAGAATTACATTGTTCGTTATTGTCAGGTTTTCTACACTCTCCGCTTTCACGACAGTATCACAGTCCATATGGAAAATATTCCCGTCAATCGTAATGTTTTTGTGAATTGGATTCTCTGCTGAAGGCAAACCGCCGCCTTTTGTAACCGGATGGACATAAACCGCCGGTGCATAGTCCCATGATGTTCTCCCGATACTCTTAATGTAGAATTCGTTATTCCGGATGGTCATATCCCGGATTGGCCCGGATTCATACCAGTCATTGGAGTCATTGGAAAGAAAAATCGTCGCCATTGACATATTTTTAAAAGTATTTCCTTCAATCAAGACAGGATTTCTGGTCGTACACAAAATCCCCCTGGTAGGCACCTGCCGGAATGTGCAGTTACGGATGGTTACCTTAGGCGCATAAGTGACATTTTCAGCCACATACTTCGGTTCGTTCCCGATTTTATCACTTAAATTAGAAGGCAGAGTCTCCTCAAAAGTTACCTGCATAGTCCTGAGGTCATTACCGCTTTCTCCCGGATTGACTACCGAAGCTACCGTGTACAATGTTTCATTATCTGTAGATTCCAGTGTATCCCTGGTGAAAAATGCTACCTTATCTCCCGGATGGAACTGCGGAAACCCTCCCTGTTGGTTATGAATATATTTCAATACCAGCTCTTTATCACTTACGCGCTGCTCCACACGCGTAAAAGTTCCGTGCAGGTTAATCGGATCGTCATGTGTATTTGCAAAATTACAGTCCTCAATCACCAGCTCTCCGGCTGCTCCGGACGCGTGAATTCCGTCCGCAAAACTTACTACAATATGCCCGGAATCTTCCCTCGGTACAAGATTGCATTCATAATAATAGACATCTTTACTCATCTGAATCAGCCAGCCAAATCCATGCATATAATGGACATTTACCTTTCTGGCAGTGACATTCTCACTCTCCCATGTAAATGCCCCCGCTGTCTGGCGATGCGCATTTGCCGCTAACTGAAGCACAGCCCCTTCCTTTTGCAGTTCTTCCATCCGCGCTGTTTTTGATGTATATACAATTCGGATATAAGTATCGCCTGTATTATCTGTATCCTCCATCGCCTGGATACTGGAAACATTGGTAAACGGCCCCGCATCTGTATAATAATTCCTCGACATTTCGCCATTCGGCTGATACGCCACAATTCCATAAGACGGATTGTGGAAACCTGTCTGTGTCCAATAATATTGGTTTGTATATGGGCTGCGCTCACTCTGCCAGGTAATCGTATTTCCGGTAATTTCATGCGGGAAGCACGCCGGTATCCGATAGTCTGTATACGGTTTCCCGTCGCTCGCCGTCCCTGTTCCTGTAACTGTCATTTCTGATATGGTAGGTACGCCAAAATCCCAGGAAAAGTCCTCCAAAGTAACGTTTCTTGAATGTACTACCGCCAACGCCATCATATTTCCATGTAACATGAACAGCGAGCCATTTCCTTTCAATGTAAAATTTTCCTGCCCTTCAATTAGCAGTCCAATCCATTTCGTAGGATTTTCAATACTGTTCGTGTTAGACGTATGATATTCTCTCTGCTGAACCTTGTCTTTATAAATATGATATTCCCCTTCCGGAAATTCAACTGTAACGTGAGACGCACCATTTGCAGTGGCCTCCTTAGCCGCTTCAAATGCCTGCCACACGGCTTCTGCACTGTCGTTCTGCCCTGTGGGATCTGCCCCATAATCCACCGGGTTAATCGTCACGGCTCCCGTCTCTTCTGCATGCACTGCTAAACTTCCCAAAGCAAATGCTCCCAAAAGAATGCACATAACAATTATCCCAAAATAATGTTTTCTTTTCATTGTGTTTCTCCTTTCTTCCTTAAATTAATGCTTTATGGATATATTTCTATACAATTCTAACATATTTTCCGCTTAATTTTCAACATTTTTATTAAAAACACTCAAAAAAACCGCAGCCATATCCTGGCTGCGGTCTGCGATTTCTTTTCTATCTCTATTTTGCATCCAAATAATTAAATATAATCAAATTTATCCGGGCCTTTGAACCAGGAATCCCGTCCAAGGTGGAGTATGAACGCAAGCACAGCAATGGAAAGATAACCAAGCGCATATGGAGACAGCGGATAGAGACCAAGCGCCGCACTGTGGATAAACCCAAGCGCCGCCAATACATAGCCTGCCACTCCTGTAACCGCCACTTTATCCAGCTTCTTGTCAATAACAAAAACCGTCATCGTTCCAAGCAGGATGCCGATTAGAATAGCACCTGCTTTTGTAGCGGCTACGCCGTTCCACATAACGCCCGCATCAAGCAGCTGCTGCGAAACATCCGCCGTAAAGTCATTGATTCCCGTCGAAAGCACCTCTGTATAATGGCCGGCCAGCCCCGCGGCGCCGGTTACCTGTGTGTACAGGTAGTCCGCAACAGACGGCACCATAGCAATACCAACCGCCGCATAATGCTTTTTCTCACAGACGTCAAACGCCTGCGCTACCATAACAACCGCGCACCACAGGAAGGTAATCGCGCACACTGCCGGAGGAACAATGCTGTTCAGGAAGGTAAATAGTCCAAAAATACCAGCGATTCCAAATACCACGCCGGACACAATAGAATAGCCGATTCCGGCATTTGCTTTCTTCAGCCCTGCATGGCCAAGCCACACCGTATTGGGGATGATACCTCCAAATAATGCCGAAATCATAGTGCAGATACCATCTGCAAACTGCGCCTCACGCACATTGTAATTATCCCCGGCAGCATTTGACGCCTCTACATTATCCATCGTCTCGATAAAGTTATAAATTTCCACCGGAATAATAATCGTCAGATATGGTACGACAACTGCAAAACCATTTATCAAATACTGAATACTCGTCGCCGGGTTCGGACAATAGAACCCAATTCTGCTGAAATCCACGGTAGTACGTCCCAGACAGAACGCATAAATAATACCGCCCACAATCGCCACTACCAGCGGCGGAATCTTCTTCGGGAAAAGATACCCCCCGAAAACACCGACAACTGCGATAAACAGCACCGGAAGCCCTACCATCGGATCACTCAGGATATCAAACACACCCTGGGTAGCCATCCAGATAAATCCGATTCCCGCTACAGTGCCAAGAAGCGCAGCTCTCGGAATCCGCTTTTTCATCCAGGGGCCAATAAATCCGCCGAAAAATTCAACAAAACCGCCGATAAAGCATGCCGCCATCGCCGCAGACCACGCCAGTTTTGGATCTTCCAGCGCATAACTCAGAGGCATAACCACGCCATACAGAATGACAAACATAGCGGGAGTGGACACACCTGAAGGAAGCGCTGTAACATCCGCACGCCCCTCTTTCCTTGATAACTTATATCCCATCCACGCATAATAGAAACATCCAAGCATCAAGCCGATAGACATACCCGGCACTACAAAGCCGAATACAATGTCATCCGGCCATCCAAGAACCCCCGTCAGCGTTGCAATGACAATCAAATAGTTGACAATGTTATTTGTTACCGCATAAGACACGCCGCCGATATCGCCGCGCCTGAAAAACGGCACCAGTGCTTTCTCTTTGTTCATTTTTTCTCTCTCCTTTGTGTTAGTTCTCTATCTCGACCGGGATAAACGAAAAGCTTGTCACGTCAAAAAGCCCCATATCCGTGAGCTTAATCTCTGGAATAACGGCCAGCGACATAAAGCAGAGCGTCATCACAGGCTCAACCGTGCTGTCAATTCTAAGCTGCGTATAAGCCGCCTCATGCAGCGCCGCCAGCTTTTCTGCCACCCACTCGCCCGACTGATCGCTCATCAGCCCGGCAATCGGCATCGGCATACTCTCCACGACTTCTCCATTTTTCACCAGAACGATTCCCCCGCTCTGTTTCTCCAGATATTTTACCGCAGACTCCATCTCATCATCATTTACACCTACGACGATAATATTATGGGAATCATGCGCAACGGAAAGTGCAATGGCTCCCTCTTTGATTCCATAACCTTTCAGAAAACCGCAAGCCACATTCCCCGTACCTTTGTGACGCTCCACTACAGCTACCTTGACCAGATCCACATCCTCCGACCAGATAAATTCCCCATGCTCATCCAGTGTAATCTCTGCCTCTGACTTCTTTGTCACAACGCCGCCCGGCATAATTTCAATCACATTCACACGATTGCTTTTCAGATGCATCCGGAACTTCTCTTTTGAAAAATCTTTCAAATGGATACTCCCCATAACGCCGGAAATATCGTGACGTTTCACATCCGGCAGATATGTTCCGTTTTCTGCCGTCAGCACGCCCTTTACCCACACTCTGTCTACATGGAACTTCGTCAGATCATCCAGAAGCACAATGTCCGCGCGGTACCCCGGGGCAATCGCCCCCCTGTCATACAGGCGGAAGCACTCAGCGGCATTCAGAGTCGCCATGCGAAGCGCGGTCACCGCGTCCAGCCCCTCCTCCACACAAATCTGCAGGTGGTTGTCCAGATGCCCCTCCTGCAAAATCGTCTTTGGCTGGCGGTCGTCCGAGCAGAGCAGGCATCTGCGGCTGTTTTCCGGCGTAACGCCTTTTAACAGCGTCCGCAAATCATGGCAGGCAGATCCCTGGCGCAGCAGCACGTACATACCGCAGGCAATCCGCTCCTGCATATCTTCTACCGCAGCGCACTCGTGATCCCCCTGAATGCGGGCAGCCGCATAACCGTTCAGAGCCAGCCCGGACAGTCCCGGTGAATGCCCGTCAATCAGCTTGCCTTCTTTTTTCGCCAGCAACAGCTTGTCCAGTACAGAATCATCCGTGGAGAGCACGCCTGGGAAATTCATAAACTCACCAAGCCCAAGAATCTTCTCTCTCTTTATCGGCTCACCCATCTGCGGCGCTTCCACCGTCGCCCCTGCATTCTCAAACGGTGTCGCCGGCACACAGGACGGAAGCATATACTGAATGTCAAGCGCCGTATTTTCAGCCGCCTCCATCATATAGTCCAGCCCTTCGATTCCGCAGACATTTACAATCTCATGCGGGTCGGCGATAATCGTCGTCCCACCGTGTGGAACCAGAAGCCTTCCCAGCTCCTCCGGGCAGAGGTAGGAAGACTCGATATGGATATGGCTGTCGATAAAGCCCGGAACCGCATAACGTCCCTCCGCATCAATCTCCGTCTCCCCGTGATATTCTCCTACGCCCGCAATCTGCCCGCCGCAGAGCGCGATATCGCCCTCTGTAAATTTTCCTGAAAACACATCCAGCACCTTGCAGTTTTTAATAACTGTCTCTGCCGGAATTTCCCCGGAAGCAGTCTGAATCAATTTTCTAAGCATTTCTTTTTCCATCGTCTCTCTCCTCTGCTTACGCCTCTTTCAAATCTAATACCGGGTCAAAGGTAGTCAGCGCCAGATAATCTACCGGGCCCACATCCGTAATCGCATAATCCGGAATCGCCGTAATCGGCAGGAAGAACATATACATCATCGGATTCGGCAAATCGGAACCAAGCGCACGCGCCGCAGCGTCAATCCGTTTCTCCTGCTCTGCCACCTCTTCCGGCTCACAGTCACTTACAATACCGCCGATTGGCAGAGGAAGGAACTCCACAATTTCACCGTCTGCAACCACAACCTGGCCGCCGCCCTGCTCGATAAGGTAGTTTGCTGCAATCGACATATCTTCCGCATTTACTCCCATAACAACCAGATTGTTGTCATCCGGCGCTGCTGAAGACGCCATTGCACCTTTCTTTAGCTTCCAGCCGGAACAGAACGCCAGAGACTTATTTCCGTTTCTGCCAAAGCGCTCCAACACGGAAACCATTGCTACATCCTGCTCCACATCCGGCAGGACGATACCGTTTTCAACCTTTAGCACCACATCTCTCCGCTTGCGGACGAAAGGCCCTTTGACATCCATCGCCAGCACGGTAGCTTCACCGCTTGAGATGGATACTTTATATTCAAAATCAGCTTTCGTTGTCATTTTGCACTTGAGCGCGCCTTTGAGTACTGAGCTTCTTTCCGGCGCTTTCAGCTCATAGGACAGACGCTCATTTTCCGCAACCATCTTTCCGTTTGTCATGACCTTCTCAATCTTAAATTCATTCAAATCGTCAACAAACAAAATATCCGCAATACGTCCCGGACAGATCGAGCCGACCAGATGGTCGATGCGGTATGCCTCGGCGCTGTTAATGGTTGCCATCTGAATCGCTGTCATCGGCTCCACGCCAGCTTTCATTGCCAAACGCACAACATTATCAAGATGTCCTTTGCTCAGAATGTCCGTCGCTGTGACATCATCCGTACAGAAGCTTACACGGCGGGCAAACGCCGGATTTACCTCCGTAACCGCACGGATATTTTCTTCCAGGAAATGTGTCACACAAGACTCACGAATCAGCATATGCATCCCCTTACGCATCTTCTCTACAACCTCTTCATGGTCATAGCTCTCATGGTCAAGACGCACGCCCGCGCACAGATAGCCATTCAAGTCGTTCCCTCTCGCCATCGGAGCACATCCAAATACCGGAAGGCGGTTCTTAAATGCTTCAGAGATGGCGCCAAGCGTATCTTCATCCTCTTCCTGGATAAATTCACGCACTGTCTCCCATACGCCAAAACACTCTGGCCATTTCTGTACCTCGGCATGTACTTCTTTATTGAAGTTAAATGCAATCGTAGACTGGGGAATCGTATACGGCGTCTTGTACGGCGCGCCCCAAAAAACCTTGAGCGGACTTTTTTTCACCTCGTCCATCACCTCACGCAGCCCTTCCAGACCGGAAACAGAAATATACTCATCAAGTCCGGAAATCATGCTGGTCGTCCCGTGAGGCACGACAGCCTTCGCATAGCTGGTAATGCTGAGCTTGCTGCATTCGCTGTGGATATGCCCGTCAATCATGCCCGGCACCAGATACCTGCCGCCCGCATCGATAATCTCCGTTTCCGGCCCGATATACGCCTCCACATCGCCGACAGCCGCAATCATATCATTGTAAACTGCCACATCCGCCGGATAAATCTCGCTTGACATGACATTGACAAGCTGCCCGCCGCGAATCACCTTATGCGCCGGGACCAGTCCCCTGCCCGCACGGATTCTCTCTTTTAAATCAGATACACTTCTCTCCATGAGTACTTCTCCTTTTCATTATATAGTTATAGCTTTGGGTAAAAGAAAGATATACCTCAGACGCAGGAAATCCTGCTCATGGCAGATCGGGTTTCCCGTCCCAAGATATATCTTTATAGAATTTCGATCATACAGCCGATATTCAATTACTTGAATACAGCTTATACTTTCGATATAAAATTGTCAAGCTTAATCCCGCTCTTTCCGGTTAAAAAATCCTTCCTGCCCCAGTTCTGCCGTCCTGGAACGGTCTTTAAACTGCAGTTCAGGATTCTTGATGCTCACTCTGGTATGGGGCGGCACTGATGCCGTTACAAACGCGTTACTTCCTATTACGGCGCCCTCGCCAATCACGGTTTCTCCGCCCAGAATAGACGCCCCGGAATAAACCGTCACATTGTCCTGAATCGTCGGGTGGCGCTTCATGCCTCGCAGCCCCTGGCCTCCCCTGGTGGAAAGCGCGCCCAGCGTTACGCCCTGATACAGCTTTACATTCTTCCCTATCGTCGTCGTTTCCCCGACTACCACTCCGGTGCCGTGGTCGATGAAAAAATATTCCCCGATAGTTGCCCCCGGGTGGATATCAATTCCCGTCAGGCCGTGGGCATGTTCCGTCATCATACGCGGAATCAGCGGAACTCCCATCTGATAAAGCTCATGGGCAATCCTGTTGACAGAAACCGCATAGACGCCCGGATAGGAAAAGATTACTTCATCTGTATTAAATGCCGCCGGGTCGCCGTCATATGCGGCCTGAACATCTGTAGCCAGCACCTCCCTTACCTTGGGCAGCTTATACAGAAACCGGGTAACAATGCACTCTGCCTGCGCATACGCCTCGTCCGCGTCTTCTGTCTGATATTTTGAGTCATGATACAATGCTTTCATCACCTGCTTCGTCAGGTTGTAGCGCACACTTTCCAGGATTTCGCCCACATGGTACTCGATAGAGCTGCTTTTCAGCTTTCTCATCTCGAAGTACCCGGGATAGATGAGCCAGCGCAGCATATCCAGGATTTCCAGAATTACATCCCGGTTAATCTGGTTTTCCGAATCGATATTGCAGATAATCGGGTGTTCCTCATAGCTGCCGAGCAGCCCCTCTACCATTTCGCTTATTTTCTGCTGTGATGTTTTACTCATACACACTCCTTCCAACGCTCCGCTTATGCTGATTATCCTATTTTATGATGTTGGGGTCAAAAGCCTTTGTCCCAAAGTCATGCTTTTTCATGCGGACCTGAAACGCATGACCTTTTGACCCTAGTATCATCTTATATTCTTTCTCTATGTCAGCTGTGCAAGTCTTTCTTTTACCTGAACCATCATCTCGCTATACTTTTTAAGTTTTTCTTTCTCTTCTTCAATCTTTGCCGCCGGAGCCTTGCTTACAAACTTTTCATTGCCCAGCATTCCGTTGACGCGCGCAAGTTCCTTCGTCAGACGTGTCTCCTCTTTTTTCAGGCGCTCAATCTCTTTTTCAATATCTACCAGCTCAGCAAAAGGCATATAAATCACTGCCTTCGGAATCACAGCTGACACAGCGTCATCAGCGATTCCTGCCTTATCTTCCTGTACAGACACTTCATTCGCATATCCCAGGGTAGCAAAAAATACTTTTCCGTTTTCAAAAATCTTCCTGATTTCTTCCGATTCGGAAACGACAAACACGTTCGCCTTCTTGCTGGGAGGCACATTCATTTCCGCACGCACATTCCGGATGCCTCGTACTGCCGCTTTAATCGTTTCTACCGCAAATTCATCCGACGCAAAGTCCCATGCCTCTGTAAATTCCGGCCATGCAGAAACCATAATGGATTCCTCCTCCGTCTGGAGAGTACAGAAAATTTCCTCTGTTACGAAAGGCATATATGGATGCAGGAGCTTCAGTGCATTTACCAGTACAGTTTTCAATGTCCAGAGCGCTGCCGCCTTCGTCGTATCCTCATCATTGTAAAGCCTGGGTTTCACCATCTCAATATACCAGTCGCAGAATTCCTCCCATATAAAATCATACACCTTCTGCACGGCGATTCCCAGCTCATATTTATCCATATTTTCCGTAACGTCTTTTGCCAGGGTATTCACCTTCGAAAGAATCCATTTATCCGCCCCGGTCAAAAGCTGCGCGTCCATTTCTTTCGGAACCTCCGCTTTTTCCAGGTTCATCATAATGAAACGCGACGCATTCCATACCTTGTTTGCAAAGTTTCGGCTGGACTCTACGCGCTCCATATAAAAACGCATATCATTTCCCGGCGCATTTCCGGTAATCAGTGTAAGCCGCAGCGCATCTGCGCCATATTTATCTATGATTTCCAGCGGGTCAATGCCGTTGCCCAGAGATTTGCTCATTTTCCTTCCCTGCGAGTCGCGGACAAGCCCATGAATCAGCACATGGTGGAACGGCGATTCCCCTGTCTGCTCCAGCGAAGAAAATACCATGCGGATTACCCAGAAGAAAATGATATCATATCCTGTCACCAGCACATCTGTCGGGAAGAAATAGTCCAAATCCTCCGTTTTTTCCGGCCATCCCAAAGTAGAAAACGGCCACAGCGCTGAGGAAAACCAAGTATCCAGCGTATCCTCATCCTGTGTCAGATGCGTACACCCACATTTCGGGCATTTCTCCGGCATTCCCTTTGCCACTACGATTTCCCCGCATTCATCACAGTAATACGCCGGAATCCTGTGCCCCCACCAGAGCTGCCTGGAAATGCACCAGTCGCGGATATTTTCCAGCCAGTGCAGGTAAATCTTATCAAAGCGCTCCGGCACGAAATTCAGCGTGTGGTTCTTTAACGCCTCAATCGCCGGTTTTGCCATCTCTTCCATCTTCACGAACCACTGCTGCTTTACCATCGGCTCCACGGTCGTCTTGCAGCGGTCATGCGTTCCTACATTGTGGGTATGCGGTTCTACCTTCACCAGCAGGCCCAGTTCCTCCAAATCGCGCACAATCGCTTTGCGCGCTTCATAACGTCCCATGCCCGCATACTTGCCGCCCAGCTCATTGATGCTCGCATCGTCATTCATCACATTGATTTCCGGCAGGCTGTGCCGTTTTCCCACTTCAAAATCATTGGGGTCATGGGCAGGTGTAATCTTTACGCAGCCTGTCCCGAACTCTTTATCCACATAGGCATCTGCCACCACCGGAATCTCCCGGTCTGTCAGCGGCAGCTTCAGCATCTTGCCCACCAAATCCTGATATCTCTCATCCTCCGGGTTGACTGCCACGGCAGTATCTCCCAGCAATGTCTCTGGACGAGTGGTAGCAATTTCTACAAACCGCCCTTCTTCCCCCACGATCGGATAATTAATGTGCCAGAAATGCCCGTCCTGATCCACATGCTCTACCTCGGCGTCCGAAATTGAAGTCTGGCACACCGGGCACCAGTTAATGATCCGGGAACCCTTGTAAATATAGCCTTTCTCATACAGCTTGATAAATACTTCCTCTACTGCTTTCGAGCAGCCCTCGTCCATCGTAAAACGCTCCCTATCCCAGTCTGCGGAGGAACCCAGCTTTTTCAACTGATTGATAATCTTTCCGCCGTACTCCTCCTTCCATGCCCAGGCATGTTTCAGGAACTCTTCACGTCCGATTTCATCCTTGTCAATCCCCTGTTCTTTCAGCTTTTCAATTACTTTGACCTCTGTAGCGATTGCCGCGTGGTCAGTTCCCGGCTGCCACAGCGCGTTATATCCCTGCATCCTCTTATAGCGGATTAAAATATCCTGCATCGTATTATCCAGCGCATGTCCCATATGAAGCTGCCCGGTTACATTCGGCGGGGGCATCACAATCGTAAAAGGCTTTCTGCTGCGGTCTGCCTCCGCATGAAAATATTTTTTGTCCATCCATTTCTGATAAATCCGGTCTTCCATTCCTTTTGGCTCATAAGTTTTTGCCAGTTCTCTGCTCATAGCTTCCTCCTTACATTTAAAAACGCCCTCTGCAGCTTTCTGCAAAGGGCGAGTTATCGCGGTACCACCTTTTTTCACATCTGCCAGGGCAGACACCTCTTCTCCTTAACGCGGACTTACGGGAGAGCTTACTGATACATTCAGCCCTCCGGCTCCAAAGCTACCTTCCATACATCCTTCCCTGGATATCCTCTCAGTCAGCGGAATATCCTTCCTGTCGGGGGTATATATGTACTCCTCTTCTTCCCAGCCTTTGTATATAAACTATTGTACTTCTATCATAGACGCTCCGCCCGGATTTGTCAACCGGGGGCATTTAGATATCTGACTCCGCAATCTTACAAATTTATGCAAAAGTAACATTATTTCTGTTCACACCCCTTTTAAATGTGTTATAATGCTTACAGAAATGTTTTCTATTTTCTGAATTATTCTAAAATCATTTAAAAGTAAAGGAGACGCGACATGAAAGAACAGATATTGGGGAAATTCAAAGAACTTTTTGGCAGTGAGGGCGATATCCGTACTTATTTCGCTCCGGGGCGCGTAAACCTGATTGGCGAGCACACGGATTACAACGGAGGCCATGTATTTCCGTGCGCGCTGACTATCGGCACTTATGCAGCGGCAAGGAAACGCGACGATAACCTCCTGCGTTTCTACTCCATGAACTTCGAACGCCAGGGCGTCATTGAATCCAGCCTCACCGATATGAACCCAGGTAAAGAATCGATCTGGACTGCATATCCGAAGGGTGTGATGTGGGCATTTACGCAGCGCGGCATGGATATCCCGAACGGCATGGATATCGTTATTTACGGAAATATCCCGAACGGCTCCGGTCTGTCCTCTTCCGCATCCCTGGAGGTGCTTACAGGTTACATATTAAAAGACATGTTTGGGTTCGATGTCACAAATCAGGATCTGGCTCTGATTGGACAGTATTCCGAAAACAATTATAACAGCGTAAACTGCGGCATCATGGATCAGTTCGCCATTGCCATGGGTAAAAAAGACCATGCTATTTTCCTTGATACCAGCAATTTGGAATTCCAATATGCCCCCATTCATCTGGAAGGCTCGAAAATCGTCATTGCCTGCAGCAATAAAAAGCGCGGTTTGGGGGACTCAAAATACAATGAAAGACGCGCAGAATGTGAGACTGCCCTCGCAGAGCTTCAGAAAGCAGTAAAAATTGATAATCTGGGACAGCTCACAGAAGAACAATTTGAAGAGCATAAAAGCGCCATCGCAGATGAAGTGCGCGTAAGGCGTGCGAAACATGCCGTATATGAAAACCAGAGGACGCTCCGCGCCGTGGAAGCGCTGAAGAAAAATGACATCCGCCTTTTCGGAGAGCTGATGAACGCTTCCCATGTTTCCCTGAGGGACGACTACGAGGTAACAGGCATCGAGCTTGACACACTGGTAGAGGAATCCTGGAAACAGCCCGGCGTCATCGGTTCCCGTATGACCGGAGCAGGCTTCGGCGGCTGTACCGTCAGCATCGTAGAAGACGGCGCCATCGAAAACTTCAAAAAAAATGTAGGAGAAGCCTATAAGGAAAAAATCGGCTATGCCGCTGACTTTTATGTAGTAGAAATCGGCGACGGCCCTGCGAGAATATAAGGAGGAAACACCATGATTTTCAATAGTATAAAAAAACTAGTAACTTACGGTCTGGAAACCGGCCTGATTACTGAAGAGGACAGGATTTTCACTACAAATGAACTTTTAGAGCTTCTGAACCTGGACGAGTACGAAGAACCGGAAGAAACCTATACAGATGTGGAACTGGAATCTACCCTGGCAGAAATCCTGGATTATGCCTGTGAAAACGGACTTCTGGAAGACAGCATCGTATACCGCGATTTGTTTGACACACGGATTATGGGGCTGCTCACTCCAAGACCCCACGAAGTCATCCGTGCGTTCCAGGAACTGTACGCGAAATCCCCAAAGGAAGCTACAGACGCCTACTATAAATTCAGCCAGGATACAGACTATATCCGCCGTTACCGCATCGCACGAGACAGGAAATGGGTGACCTCTACGCCATACGGCGATTTAGATATCACCATCAACCTTTCCAAACCGGAGAAAGACCCGAAAGCAATTGCTGCCGCAAAGGCTGCTAAACAGAGTGGATATCCTAAATGCCAGCTTTGTATGGAGAATATCGGCTATCGGGGACGCACCAACCACCCGGCGCGCCAGAACCACCGCGTCATGCCGATTACCGTAAACGGAAAACCCTGGGGATTCCAGTACTCTCCTTATGTATATTACAATGAGCACTGCATCGTATTCAATTCCCAGCATACCCCGATGAAAATTGAGCGCGACACATTTGCCAAGCTGCTGGATTTCGTACGCCAGTTCCCCCACTATTTCGTCGGCTCCAATGCTGACCTCCCGATTGTGGGCGGTTCTATCCTGAGCCACGACCATTTCCAGGGCGGAAACTACGAATTCGCTATGGCAAAGGCTCCGATAGAAGCTTCCTTTACGATAAAAGGCTATGAGGACGTCACTGCCGGAATCGTAAAATGGCCCATGTCCGTCATCCGTCTGCAGCACGCAGAACCTGACCGCCTGGTTGATTTGGCAGACCATATCCTGGAGCTTTGGAGAGGGTATACAGACAAAGATGCCTTCATCTTTGCCGAGACGGATGGGGAACCGCACAACACGATTACGCCGATTGCCAGAAAAAGGGGAGAAATTTTCGAACTTGACCTTGTTTTGCGGAACAATATTACCACCGAAGAGCATCCCCTTGGAGTTTACCATCCTCATGCAGAGCTTCATCATATCAAGAAAGAAAATATCGGCTTGATTGAAGTCATGGGCTTGGCTGTGCTTCCCGCAAGGCTGAAACCGGAACTGGAACTGCTCGCTGAATATATGGTTTCCGGTAAAGATATCCGTTCAAACGAAACTTTGGAAAAACACGCAGACTGGGTTGAAGAATTCCTTCCGAAATACGGGACAATTACTCAGGAAAATGTTATGGATATCATTCAGGAAGAGGTTGGAATCGTCTTTATGAAAGTCTTAGAATGTGCCGGCGTCTATAAATGCGACGAAAAAGGGCGGAAAGACTTCCGGAAGTTTATTGATTTGCTTTAATCCTCTAAAAAGGGCGGCTGTGATTTGCAGCCGCCCTTTTCATTTCTTCATGTCAGATATGCTTTCATAATTTTGAGTGCATTCTTCTCCAAACGGCTCACCTGCGCCTGGGAAATATGAATTTCATTTGCCACTTCCATCTGCGTTTTCCCCTCATAAAACCGCATCTCAATAATCATCCTCTCCCTCTCGCCAAGTCTCTGGATTGCCTCATTTAAAGAAATAGACTCTACCCAGTTTTCCTCCTTATTCTTCCTGTCGCTAATCTGATCCATCACGTAAAGCGTATCCCCGCCTTCCGTATACACCGGGTCATAAAGGCTCACCGGAGTCTGTATAGCGTCCATCGCATATACAATATCCTCCTTGGAAATCCCGATTTCCGACGCAATCTCATTGATTGTCGGTTCCTTTAGATTCTTTTTTACATAATTTTCTTTCGCATAAATTGCCTTATATGCCGTATCACGCAGCGAACGGCTCACCCGTATGCTGTTGTTATCCCTCAAATATCTCCTGATTTCCCCAATAATCATAGGAACTGCATAGGTAGAAAATTTTACATTCAACGTAGAATCAAAATTATCAATCGCTTTGATCAGACCGATACATCCAATCTGAAAAAGGTCGTCTGCATTTTCATTGCTGCTCCCAAAACGCTTGATAACGCTGAGCACCAACCGCAGGTTCCCTTTAATATAAAGCTCGCGTGCTTCCATATCACCCTCTTGAATCCGCGCAAAAAGAGCTTCCTTTTCCTCATTGCTTAAAAGCGGAAGCTTCGATGTATTTACGCCGCATATTTCAACCTTATTAAGAGCCATAATGTTCATCCTCCTATTACCTGGTATAGTAAAATGTTTCACATTATGCCTCTCTCGTATTCAATTCCCGGCGAAATTTAATAAAGTTTTAGACCTTGACAAATCAGAAGCTTTAAAGGATGCCCGCAAAACGTTCTAGCTGATTCTGCCCTTTCCCGAAATATATTCAGGTACAATCTTAATTACCTTAAATTTTGCAAATGCACGTTCCGCATACGCGCGCCCTTCTTCCAGGAAATCAGGACTGTACTTTTCCATCAGAGCTAAAATCCCCTGCATCTTTTCCTCACCATCCTCCAGTATCTCTGCTTTTCCAAACACAATCGCCGATTTGTACTTTGTACTGAACTTCTCTGGCAGCACTTCCGTCTCCCCTACGACTGTAAAGCATACCTGGGACACATCAGAAATATTATCCAGCTTATGCCCCTCCCTGGCGCAGTGAAGATACACCTTTCCGTCTGCAAAAGCATAACTCATAGGCACCCCGTAAGGCTCCCCATCCTTGCTCACGGTGGAAAGCACACCAAACTCCCCTCTCTCCAGAAGTTCTCTTGTCATTTCATCTGTCAACGCCCTGGCGCTGTTTCTTATCTCCCGTTTCATCCTGCTCCTCCTCATGTATTCACGTACTTTTACAGCCCGGCATTTATCCGGGCTGCAAATTCCTTTATTTGTATAAGCAACTGCAGAAAGCTGCGCCTATGCCATTTCCTATTTCAAAACCTCAACACGTTCCGTCACACTTCTTCTGCCGATTGCATATCCTGGCCTATAGATAAACCGCACGCACAGCAGGTTCAGGCATACGGCTGAAATCACATCAAGCACCGTATGCTGCTTTAAGAAAACCGTAGCGCATACAATCAGAAGCGCAAGCACATTCGAACCACGAACCACCCAGGTATGCTTTTTCAGCGCCTCACTGTCCGCTGCTGCCACAGCCACCGCAATGGAATTAAACACATGAATACTGGGGAATATATTCGTCGGCGTATCAATCCTATACAGGAACCTGACCATATCCACAAAAATATTCTCATGCTCAAAATGATACGGGCGCAACGCGTGGCCATTCGGCCATACCAGAGAAATCGCCAGGAACAGCGTCATGCCGATTCCCAGAGACGCAATCAGGCGAAAATACTCCTGCCTGCTCTTGCCTATCAGTCCAAAATATATGACAGCCGCCGCTACATACCCAAACCACAGCACATACGGAATAATAAAGTATTCACAGAATGGAATCATGTCATCCAGCCGCGTATGAAGAATATGTACCTGTGCACCAGAACGGCTTTCTACATGCTGAAACACCAGCAGATAAAAGACCAGGTATATCGGAACTATTATGAAATGCCCGTACTTTCTTATCACTTTCATAAAATCATCTCCCCTGTATGATACATGCTTATTATGTCGGGAGCTATTATAGCACTCTGTTTTTTTAGAATCAATATAGTTTCGATTTATTTAAGAAATTTCACCAGCCATTCAGGAATCCGGCAGGATTTTCTACTTCCTTATCTGCACTTTCCTGCCCTGCCCTTTCTTTTTCAGCAGCCTTTTGTAGGCTTTCAGTTTCGCTTTCGGTACTTTGATGCGTGCTTTCACATGTATTCCTTTAAAAACGTTTTTCCCAACTTTCTTTAGGACTTTCGATTTTATTATCAGCTTTTTTAGGGATTTACATCCATAGAAAACTTTTTCTCCGATTATCTTCACATTCTTACCGACAATCACGCTTTTCAGCTTCTTGTTTCCTTTCAGCGCCGACTTTGCAATGCCTGTAACAGAAAATGTTTTTCCGCCCGCCGTTACAGAATCCGGTACTATTACGGCAATTTTTTTCTTTGCGCATCCTATGTATTCCGCTTCGCCGGGTGAGAGTCCGGTGATTCTGCAGATTGCCGAAGTCCGGCTGTCTGTAAGGATGCTGCCTTCTTTCAGGCGGCTATCCGGCTTCTGGTCGTCTGACGGATTCGGTTTTGCAGGCTGGTTTTTGTCCGGGGCTTCCGTCTGGTTTCCGCCGGGATTCTGCGGCTGATCTTTATCCGGGTTCTCGGGCTGCGTCTTGTCCGGCTCCGCAGCTACGTGGACGGTACAGGACGCGCTGACTTCACTCCCGTCCACGCTTTCCGCCGTAATCACGGTATCCCCCGGAGATACCGCCGTGACCATTCCGTTCTTCACGTTTGCAATCTCTTCATGTTCCGATTTCCATGAAACGCTTCTGTCCCCGGCATTTCCCGGAAATACAGACGCTGTCAGCTGAAAAGTTTCGCCGACGTTCAGAGTATATTCGCTTTCATTCAGTGTGATGCCCTGAACCTTCACCGCCGGAATCCTGTTGAAAGACGCCTGGATGGTATGGTTTTCCGATACTTCCTCAAAAGTATACTCTGCCACGCTTCCCACGCTCTTTCCATCCACCTGCACATCTCCGATGGTATATCCCTCTTCTGCCCGGATAGAAAATGCCTGGCTCCTGCCCTGCCGGACGGAGACTTCCCCCTCCGGCGTGATGCTTCCGCCCACATCCGCCGATGCGGTAATCGTATATTCCGGCGCTGCTTCCTCACTCCAGAGCGCGGTAAATTCTACATCCCGGTAAGGCATCCGATAGGAAGCTCCTTCCTGATACGTATTTTCCCCATCGCTCCATCCTGCAAAAAACAGCCCGGCTTTCCGGTAAGTATTTTCCGGCAGGGTAATCAAAGCCCCGGCTTCTCTGATAAGTGACGCCGGGCGTTTCCCGGAGGTATTTTCCCCTCCCGAAAAAGCCGCCGTATATTTCTGGTTCTCTGCCTGAAGTACCGTCGCCTGGCAGAGCGCCGTACGGTTCCCGTCCTCGCTGCGGACGGTTATCAATGCCGTGCCTACGGAAACGCCGCGCACATTGCCGTCGGCATCTACCTCTGCCACTGTCCTGTCGGAACTTTCCCAGGCAACTCTCTTATCGGCGGCATTTTCCGGAAGGACGGATGCTGTCAGCTTCTTGGACTCTCCCGCGCGGACGCGTATCACTGTCTCCTCCAGGCACACGCCTGCCACAGTCTCGCCCGCCGATACCTGTACCCGGCAGGACGCTTCCTTTTCTTCTATCCGCGCCGTCACGACTGCCGCCCCCGCTGCTACAGCAGTAAGCGCCCCATCCTCTGCACGGACGACCGCTTCATCGCTGCTATGCCAGGTCACAGCTTTCTCCGCCAGCGCGGTATCACGGAAACAGCTAATCTCCAGCGTTTCCGTATCGCCTGTCGTCATGCGCAGCTCCTGCTTATTCAAAAGGAACGGCACATCCTCCGCTGACTGCACCAGGTACTGCTCCGCATTATTCGCATAATTCAACTCTTCCGTCTCTGATTCTACCGAAATGTACAGTACATTTCCGCTGATATCGGGATGCATCCGCAGGTAAACTTCGGGAATCAGGAGTTCAAATTCCGCGCTGCCCTGCCCGGCGACTGTCCCCAACTGTACGCTTCCTATCACACTTCCGTCTTTCCCGGACTCGTAAACCGTCACTACCGTCTCTTCCGCGTCCTCATACCCTTGATTCCTTATCTGCCCTTTCAGGCACGTCCCGGCGTCGCCGCTGCTCAGACGCAGTTCCATGACCGCCAGATCCGCATAGCCGATTTCCGTCTCCGCACGGTTATCCCCGCGCTTCGTCTCATTTTCCGTCCAGGCATTCAGGACGATTCTGTGGCGGGAAAGTTCCAATGGGAGCCGGTACGGATAGCTGATATCCGCCGTCTCCCCCGGCGCCAGTTCACATGGCACGCTGCCAGACTGAACCTGTCTGCCCGCTTCATCCAAGATTTCCACCTGTACTTCCGAAACTGCCTGCATCCCATGATTTGTCACGGCAACGTCGAGCGGGAGCACGCCGCCGGGGCTGACCAGGGCTTCCTCGTATGAGATACCGCCCACAGACAGATCTTCGCTTTCCCCAAAGTCCGTCACGCACAGGGAAGCCGCGCCGTAGATGCTCTCCGCATCCTCCTGGATTTCTACAAAGTTTACTGCCGCCGACAACTTCCCGGACTCGTCCGCCGCGAGGGAATAGTCCCTGATATACTTTCCTTCATCTGTCAGCGTCACGCCCTCCGACCATGTTCCCGTCTCCCCGTCAAACAGGTATGCCCGCAGCTCGCTGCGGAATCCGTCATACGCCGTGGTAACAATAGCTTTCGACGCGCCGTCGTCCAGCACAGTAAAGTCGCCCATCTCCTCCGCAAACAGTTCCTCCCGGAAGCGCGCCGCGATATCATATGCCGTCAGCCCATCCTCCGAATTGAAATACAGTACCCCATTTTCCAGCTCCGCATGGCTGCCTTCAAACTGCTTCGTCCTGCCGCCCTGCACCAGATAGACAGAAGACGTCTCGTCTTCACCCGCCTCGTACGCCAGTATTGGCTCGCCATTGCTATAAGCCAGGTTCAGGTTCGCCGCAGAGTCCAGCCCCGAAGCCAGCGTCCGCTCCTGCCATCCGCCGTCTATGTATTCTTTCATCTTTATCGTATTCGTCCCCGCCGACTGGAAAGGGTCGTTCTCGGAGTTCTCCACCCAGGCAATCCCAATCCTGCCGTCCTGCGCCGCCACGCACTGGAGCATCTCATAAGCATTGTTTTCTGACGTAAGCTGCACCGCGTCGCCAAACGCCCCGTTTTCCCAGACGGCAAGGTATAAATCCACGCCCGAAAGCAGCTCCGGAAGCGTGGCGTCCCCCGGCATCTCCCCTGCCTTCTGCCATACTACCCAGGCTTTCTCCCCGTCCGAATAAACCGCCGGATAGTCGTTCGCTCCGCCCGTTCCGGCAAGCTCCTGCGGGCTGCTCCAGGTCTGCCCGTCATAGACCGAATACATAAGGGAGGTTTTATTAATTCCGTCTTTCGTGCCCAGATCGTCAATCCACACCAGAAGCTTCTTCCCATCCTTCAGCCCTGCAAGCTGCGGCGCGTTGTATGGGTACAGGTTTTCCCTCTCAAACGTGCGGCTGTCCGCGACGGCGCGGGACTTCACCGCCTTACCATCCGACAAATAGTCCCTCGCAGACAGGCTGGCATTCTCCCAGTCAAACTCCGCCACATCCGCGCCGCCAAAAATGCTCCTGGACTTCGCCTGCCGGGGATAAAGCTGCACGTTCGCAAACTGCTCCGGGCCATAGCTCGGTCCGTCAAACCCAAACACCTTGCTTTCCATATAGACATAGGCGGACAATCCCACCTTCAGCGCCTCGGACAGAGTGGCCGCCGGAAGCTTCACATTCAAATCCAGCTTCCCCTGCAGCCCAATCTCCGCATACGTCTTCAGCTTATTGCTCCCCACGCCCGCGCCAATGCTGGCGTCCAGCCCGACGCCCGCGCTCATGGACGGTGAATAATTCATCACGCCGTTTCTCACCAGCTTAACCGTCCCGTTAAAATCCGCATGAAGCCCAAAGGTAATATACACAGCCGGGAACGGCGGTAAATGATACGTCTGCTCCGTGCCCAGAGCCGCCTCCAGAATCACCCCGCCCTCCGCGAACTTCATCTCCCCGGACGCATAGTTAAACTCTATATAGCCAGCCACGGACGCGCTCGCCGAGACGCCGATCGAGCCGTCCACCTTTTTCAGCTTCCCGCGCAGCTTGCTGAACTTATTCCAGAGCGCAGTACTGTCCACCTTCTTCCCGGTAACCCCGGTGTAAAGCTCCTTCACCTGCCTGTAAGACTCGCTCCAGTACGCCGACGAATTTTCCCCCGCTTCTATCTTCGCCGAACCGTCGAACTTGTCAAACCCTATCAGCACCTGCACCTGTTTCTTGTCCGTGTCCACCTTCGCCTGTACATTCTCTCCGATTTTCAAGTTCAGCGAACCATCCACCGAAAACAGGCTGAACTGCTTCCCCGCAATCGTCACGGACGGGCCTTCAATCTTTTCTGAGGGCAGGGACACATTGTTGATGAGCTTGCTTAGGTTCATCTTCTGTACGATTTCCTCCGCCGTAGCGTCCTTCGGGACGAGCGGGGATGTACCGGTAATCTCAGCGTCTACGGAATTAGACTCCCCCGCAGAGGAGACTGTACCCGCGTAGGAGTAGAGATTAGATGAAAGATCCAGATTCAAAGCCACGCGCACACCGTAATAACTGGGGTAGAGATTGCTAAGAATGGTACTACTGACCTGGCCGTCAGAATCCACATTCATTGCACTGTCCGAACTACTGCCCGGCGAGCGCAGCCACCAGTAGTTGCCAAAACTTCTCCTTTCTACATACATACTTTTGTTACATTTACGCGCTTCATCATGAATATCAGCTTTTCTTGCAAAACCATATGCTGCCGCTTTATCCCCCCTGCATACTTCAAATTCCGAAAGAAAAAAAAGTTTATCACAAGTGTTATTTCCTCCGCTTGTTCCATAACTGCTTTTTTCATTTATAACATTCGTATTGCAAATCGCTGACTGCTCCGCTACTGTAAATGCCACATCTATAAAATTGTTCTGACTATAGTTACCACCTTCAGCGTTACTGACAGAACTATATCCATTCAGCCAGCTCCGTACCGTACTTTTTTCCCATGTAATGGCTCTGTCTGTTCTATTATATAAGATAGAATCCAATATAATATCTGACAAAAGTAATGCCCTGTTCCCATCTATCTCTAACACGCGCCATTTAATCGGCTCATATCTCCAATAGTCATAATTTGTACTCTCACCTGTTCGTTTATACTTCACTCCATCCAATACTATATCATTTTTTGTATCCCATCCTTTTGTATGCTCCAAGGCATACCAGAGCGGCTGCTCTGCCACAGAGTCTACGCGGTTCTGTGGATAATTCCCAAACCACACACAGTCCCAAGTCACAACTCCCCCAGACACCATAGATGCGTCTGCTACCATCCGTGGATTAGACAGGGCTGCCTCCGCCTTCACTCTCCGGGCAGGACTTACCTGCGACGTCGCCGTCACTGCCAAAGCCACCGCCAGAGACAGAGACAGCAGACGCCTGGGCAGCATCCATCTTTTCCCTCGTTTTTCTCTCATACTCTTTCCTCTCCTTCTCTGTGTGTTTGTACTAAACCAAATGAATTTTTGTAGGAATTTAAAAACTTTTCGCCAACGAAGATACAGATAGCGCTTATTCCATTGCGCTAAGCCAATCTTTTAATTTAAATTTCACTTGAGTATCTCCCAAATCTCCATCAATATATGTAATTCCTTTTAAATCAGAGGCTAAATGCAATTTCCCTTTACAAACAAAACACACGTTCTCTTTGCCTAACGCGCCCATGAACAGCCCATACTCAAACAATACGTTATCCCTGACAGTATCCGACGATTCCAACGCTGATTTGTCATTCCATATTTTATCATCTGCGTGAAAAACGAAAACCGCCGCCTGTACTCTTTTGGTTATTGCCAGCAAGGCGTCTACCGTACTTGTTCCGGGAACAAAGATACCTTTCCCTGAAGCATTCCATAACAAAGGTTCTGCATTAAGCTCTTCTAATTTTAACGCAATTTCCTCCATGTAATCTTTTGCTTCCGATGAACTTCCCATAAAGATTTCCATAGTTTTTTTCTCCTGCCTTTCCTCATTCTTCTTAGATATTGAAACAACTTTTCCCTTTATATCCGGTAATACTTTAAAATCTACTTTCTCATCTCCCAATGCCAACAGTTCTTCTTTGTCTATTTCATAAAAAATATCTGCTCTTTCTTTTACATCGTTTACAGAAAACTCTTTGCCGCACATTTCGCAATGAAATTTCTTATCATGAATTAATTTGTTTTCATATATTGTACATATTTCCTTGCAGCCACACTTTAATCTGTATTTGAACACAAAAACCCTTTGCGTGTGCAAATCCTTGACCAGGTCATAAGCCTCTTTCTCAGATATCCCCAGCCATTTCATAATTTTATTCGGATATATATTTCCAAGACTATTGACCGATTGCGATCTTACTATGTCCTGCAATCTGCTGATTAAGTTTTGTCTCATATTTTTCATATATTTCTAAAGCTGCGTTCATATCAGCTTCATTAAATCGAATACCGTATTTTATTAAAATCTCTAAATATTCCGTATTAGAAGCGTCAAATTTCAGATTTAGATTTCCTTTCTTCCGATCCATTGTTATCCATAAAGTTTCTATTTCTCCAGACTCCTCCATCCTATTCTTCAACGACATAAATGTCTTTGTACAAAAAATAGGGGTTGACGTATTCTCTCCGCTTAACGAAGTAAGGACTTTTTCTTCATCATTAAACTTCACTCTTGCTACAACTGCTTCTAATCCCATTTCCCAAATTTCATTAAAGTCTCTGTCAAAAAAATAATCGCTGACCGCCAGCCTTTCAAGCACATTCTTTATCTCAGACTCAAAATCCATTACCCCATCCGGCAGGACATGTTTTCCTTTTCCAGAAACAGTTACATTTTTCAGTGGTAATCGTTCCAGAATTTCTCCAACAAATTTTTTGATACTCCCGCCCTGGTTTTCAATTTCATTGTAGGAAGGAACATGAGAATAAGCCTCATATATAAGACATTTACTCATAAAAAAGAGAACTTCTCTGTGTTCTGACATACGGCTTCTTGTAACAACTTTAAATTCAATTCCCATTAGTTTTCTAATAAGAAGCATAAGATTTTCTGCTTTATGCTCCTCATGTGCAATTTGCTGCCTTGTCCACGCCTTAATCAGCATAATCCTTTTGCCAAAGTCAATCTCTACCGGAATGTAAGCTACAGAATCTTTATAGCCCTTGTCACCGTTTATTTGTATATAACATGCAAAGAGTATTCGTATTCTTACTAACTCCCCTTTCCAGTTTTCTTCCGAACGCACCGATGCAATCTTTCTCGGTTCTTCTGAATTTGGAAGTGAACCTAAAATATTACAAAAATTTACAGAATCAATTCCATATCCTTCTTCTAGCCGCTGCTCCCAATCAGCCGGGTATTTATACTTTTTTACTCAAACTTCCCACATTAAAAATGGGATTTGCTCCCTGAAAAATCAATACTTTAGCTCACAAAATAGCGCTCAGGC